>JBBQRM010000036.1:0-12638 GCA_038214855.1 Rhodobacterales bacterium
ATCGCCGATCCGGCGCCGGCGGCATCGCCGAGGCGGAAGACCTTGGTGGCCATCGCATCGAGCGCCGGGGCGGCGGCGTCGAACGCCTCCGGCGTGCCGCTCGCCATGATCGTCAGCGCGCCCTCGGCGGCCTTGGCCGCACCGCCCGAGATCGGCGCGTCGAGATAGAGGACGCCGCGCTCGGCGAGCCGCGCCTCCGCGCTGCGCGCGAACGCCGGCGGCACGGTGGCGCAGGCGACGACGACCGCGCCGCGCGGCAGGCTCTCGGCAATGCCGGCCTCGCCCCACAGCACCGCCTCGGTCTGGGCGGCGTTGACCACGACGATCACCGCGATGCCGAGTTCGCCCGCCACCTCGGCGGCCGCGCCCCCCGCGCCGCCCGCGACGGTGAAGCGGCCGACGGCGGCGGCGTCAGGGTCGAAGCCGTGGACGCGGTGGCCGGCGCGCAAGAGCGAGGCCGCCATCCCCCCGCCCATCGAACCGAGGCCGAAGACCCCGATGGCGACGGGTCCGGCGCTCATCCGACCCGTCCGCCGAGTTCGTCCTCGATATGCGTGCGGATGATGTCGTCGAAACTCGCATCGGCCGTGAAGCCGAGCTCGCGCGCGCGGTCGGGGGCGAAGTCGCTGGGCCATCCGGCGACGATGGATGCGATGATCGCGTCGGGCTCGCGGCGGATGCGGCCCGCGGCTTCGGGGCCGGCGACGCGCTCGAGTGCTTCGATCTGCTCGCCGACGGTCGCCGAGAGCCCCGGCATGTTGAGCACCCGGCGGTGGCCGACGCGCTCGAGGTCGAGGCCGGCCGCATGGGTCAGAAAGCCAATTGCGGCGCGCGGGCTCGCGTGCCAGTGGCGCACGCTCTCCTCGACCGGGAGGATCGCCTCCTGGCCCGCGAGCGGCTCGCGCAGGATGTTGGAGAAGAAGCCCGAGGCTGCCTTGTTGGGCTTTCCGGGGCGGATGCAGATCGTCGGCAGCCGGATGCCGATGCCGTCGAAGAAGCCTCGGCGCGAGTAATCTTCGAGGAGCAGCTCGCCGATGGCCTTCTGCGTGCCGTAGCTGGTACGCGGGGTGCGAAAGAAGGTGTCGCCGATCTTGTCGGGAAAGGGTGCTCCGAAGACCGCGATCGACGAGGTGAAGACCACCCGCGGGCGATAGGGCTCGCGCGCGCCTTCGTGGCGGATCGCCTCGAAGAGATACCGCGTGCCGTCGAGGTTGATGCGGTAGCCCTTGTAGAAATCGGCTTCCGCCTCGCCGGAGACGATGGCCGCGAGATGGTAGATGAGGTCCGGGCGCCCGGCGACGAGCGTGTCGGCGACCCCCGGCTCGGACAGGTCCGCAGCGACGGTAGAGACCTCACCCGCAAAGCCCGCGGGCGCCTGCGGCTCGATCACGTCGGCGAGGGTCAGCCGCTCGACCTCCGCCTCGCCGAGCCGGCCGGTCGCGGCGATGGCATCGGTGAGCTTGCGGCCGATCATGCCGGCGGCGCCGATGATCAGGATGTGCATCGTGGTCTCCTTCAGGACGGATCGAGGCGCAGACGCGCCACGGCAAAGGCAGGAAGCGTGAGCGCGCCGCCGGCGTGCGGCCGCCACGCATCGAGATACGCCGGGTCGGAGGCGGCAGCCGCGAAGCCCTCCGCGTCGAGCAGTGCAACCGCCTCCGGGGCGGGGTCGAACGCCACCTCGAGCGGCGCCGGCGTGAGGTTCGCGACCCACGCTTCGGTCTCCACGGCAAGCCCCAGCACCCGGTCGGGTGCCGGGCTCTCGAGCGCGCGCAGCGGCTGGCCCCGCAGCCGCGCGAGGCCGCGGATCACATGGTAGACCGGGAACAACCCGCCGTGCGCGTCGTACCAGGGCTGCGGGAAGTTCGCCGCCGACCAGACCGCCCCGAAGGCGCCGGTGGGCGCGCCGAGCGCCACCGCCTCGAAGCCCGCGTCGGCGAACCGCGCGACATAGCCCACAGCCCAGGCCGCGCCCAGCAGCCCGCGCTGGCGCGGGTCGTTGCGGTTCATCGCCTGGCGGATGTTGCGCGGATTGTCCTTGGGCGCGGCCCCGTAGGGATTGTCCCGCATCCCGATGGCCGATGGACCCACGGCCATGGCCGTGTCCCCGGCGATTGCGCGCGCGCTCAGCCAGATGGCCGGCAGCGCCTCCAGCGTCTCCATCACCGAGCGGTCGTCGCCGGCATGGACCATCGGCGAGGTGGTGAAGCTCACCAGATCGAGCGCAGCCTCGGGCGGCCGCTTGCGGTTGAGCTCGGTGAAGTAGCTGAACATCCCCCCGCCGATGCGCTTGCCCGGAAATGCGGCCCGCGCGGCGGCATAGAGCCCGCCCGCCTCCGGCGCCGGCGGCCAGGGGCTGCCGGGCAGCGTGGACTTGAGATCGCTGGCCGGCGAGACCAGCACCGTTCCGAAGGGCGCGCCGAGGTCGGCCACCATTGCGCCCAGCGCCGCCACCTCGGCCTCGAACCCGCCCACCTCCACCACCACCGCCTCGAGCCAGGGCTCCGCACCCATCGCGCGCGCGACCTCGAGCTGGCGCTCCAGCTCCGGCCGCCCGTGCCCCCGACGCGGGTCGTGGCGGCAAATCAGATGCGCGATCCCAAGCTCCGCCAACCGCTCCGCCTCGGCAAGCGCCGCCTCGGCATCGTCCGGGTCGAGCCCCTGCCCCAGCGCCGGCATCCTTCCTGCCTCCGCCCCGAGGCGCAGCGCCACCGCCGCCCCGGCGCCGGCGCCGGCCGCATCCCCCGCGACGGTGACGGTCACGCTCTGCGCGAGCCGTTCGCCGCCCGCCAGCGTATAGGGCCAGGGCCGCGCCAGCGGCCGGACATAGGTCTTGTAGGAGGCGTCGGTCCAGTTGCGCTGGTCCTCCATCTCGAACGTGTCGCCCTCCATCGTACAGGTGACCTCCAGCCCCCCCGGCGCGGTGTGCCGCAGCGCGCGCAGGTCCATCATCGGCTGCACCGGGTCGATGCGCGCGGGAAACCGCCCCTCGACCACGCGCCCGTCGGTGTGGGTGATCGCGACCGGCTCGCCGGCCACCCCCGCGATCGGATGTAGCACCACGAAGCCGGTGCGGTTGGTGCGGAACGCGCCCTCGGCAGCACCCTCGGCAGCGAAGACCAGCCGCCCGTCCGCCCGCCCCTCGATGCGCGCCTCATAGCCGAACGCCGGCCCCTCGCCCGCGCGCGCCGCATAGGTGACGGCGAAGCCGTCGCCGTCCTCCGTCACCTCCAGATCCGTGATCGCCGGCGCGTAGGTTCCCCAGTCCTCGTCGCGCGTAACGAACGAGACCGCGCGCAGCACCTCCGCCCCGCCATAGCGGATGTAGCGCAGGTTCCCCGCCTCCAGCTCGGCGCTCAGCGGCCCGGCGCGCAGCACGCGCGGCGGCGCCACCGCCTCGTCGGTGCCGTAGAGCCGGACGGCCTCGCTCGCATCCCCCATCTCGCCCCCCTTCAGCGCTCGCTGCGCCAGTTCACCAGCCGCTCGGCCAAGAGCGCCAGGATGATGATCGAGCCGATCGCCGAACCTTGCCAGAACGGCGAGACCCCCATCAGGTTCAGCCCGTTGCGGATCATCACCATGATCAGCACCCCCAGAAGCGTGCCGATGATGCTCCCCCGCCCACCGTAGAGGCTGGCGCCGCCGATCACCACCGCGGCGATTGCGTCGAGCTCCATCTGGTTGCCGGCCAGCGGATCGGCCGAGAGGATCTGGGCGATGGAAAACGTGATCGCCACCGCCGCCAGCGCCCCCGAGATCACGTAAGGCAGCACCGAATAGAACAGCACCGCCAGGCCCGCGGCCCGCGCCGCCTCGCGGTTCGACCCGACGGCATAGATCGTCCGCCCGCCTTTCGTATAGGTCAGATAAAACCAGGCCACCGCATAAATGGCGATCAGGAATAACACGTTCGCCGGTATTCCTGCGATATCTGTATAGACGATCCCCGACAGCGCCGAGGGGATGCCCGAGATCGCCGTCTGGCCCGAAACGATATAGGCGAGGCTGCGCGCGATCGCCATCATCCCGAGCGTCACCACGAAGGGCGCGAGCCCGAAGAAGGCGATCAGCACGCCGGACACCAGCCCGATGCCGCCGCCCGTCGCGACCGCCGCGAGGATCGCGAGCGGGATCGGCATCTGCTGCAACGCCAGCCCGAGGATCACCCCGGTCAGCCCCGCGACCGAGCCCACCGACAGATCGATGCCCCCCGTCAGGATCACGAAGGTCATGCCGACCGCGACGATGCCGATCACCACCGACTGGTCGAGGATGTTGAAGACGTTGTTCTGCGTCAGGAAATACGGTGACGACAGCGACAGCGCCGCGGCGAGGATCACCGCGAGCACCAGCATCCGCACTTCCAGCCTGCGGCCCAGACCGCGCAGCACCCCGGTCATGCCGCGGCCTCCGCCGGCTCGGCGCCGGCGACCAGCGCCGCGACCCGCGCCGCGATGGGCGCGGCCGGGGGCAGCACCCCATCCGAGCCCAGCGTCAGGCCGATCCAGCCCAGATCGTGGCCGCGACGGTTGACCATCTGCACCACGAGCGTCGCGCGGCTGCCGTCCGCCTCGGCGACGAACCCCGGCTCGCGCCGCGTCAGCGCGCGCGGGATGCGCGTCTCGGCCGCGCTCACCGCCTCTCCGGGGCTCAGCCCCGTCGCGGGCGCGCCCTCGGCCGCGACGGCGCCAAGGCAGATCAGCTCGTCGCCGTCGATCAGCGTCCAGAACGCAGCACCCTGGTGCTCGGTGGCCAGATCGCGCAGGAGCGCGACATTGCGCTCGGTCGAGGTGCGCGGCGCCGCCAGCAGCGTCAGCTTCTCCTCGGTCAGCTTGCCCGTCGGCAGATCGGCGATCGAGACCCCGTCGCTGACCACCACCACCCGCCCGCAGACCCCGAGCAGTTCCTCGAAATCCGACGAGATCACCACCACCGCCACGCCCGAGGCGGCGATGTCGTGCAGGATCGCATAGATCGCGCTGCGGGTGCCGATGTCCACGCCCTTGGTCGGCTCGTCGAGGATCAGGATCTTCGGCTCGATCAACAGCCACCGCGCGATGATGACCTTCTGCTGCATACCGCCCGAAAAGGTGAGCAGGTTCGCGTCAAGCCGATCCGCCGGCAGGCCGAGCTTGTCCATCAGCACGCCCGCCCGCGCCCGCCGCGCGCCATAGCCGAGGCCGAAGCCGCGATGCGCGCCGATATGCGCCAGATACAGGTTCTCGCGCACGCTCAGGTCGGGGACGATATTCTGCGCCCGCCGATCCTCGGCGACCATGCCGATCCCGGCGGCGATGGCGTCGGCGGGCCTGCGCGGCGCGATGGCCTTGCCCTCGACGCGGATCGTGCCGGCATCGCGCGGCCGCAGCCCGAAGATCGCCTCCGCCGCCTCCGAGCGCCCGGCGCCGACCAGCCCGCCGAGCCCGAGGATCTCGCCGCTGCGCACCGCGAAGGACACATCGCGCACCGCCGGCGCCGCGGCCAGCCCCTCGACTTCGAAGACCACCGCGCCTGTGCTGGGCTCCGTGGCGCGGCCGGCATAGATCGCACCGAGGTCGCGGCCGACCATGTGGCGGATGATGTCGGACTGGCTCAGCTCGGATGTCGGCAGACCTTCGGCGACCGAGCGTCCCTCGCGCAGGATCGTCACCCGGTCGGTCACCGCGAAAACCTCCTCCAGCCGGTGCGAGACGAAGGCGAGCGCCCGCCCGTCGTCGCGCAGCCGCCCGATGATGTCGAAGAGCAGATCGACCTCGGTCGGGCTCAGCGAGGCCGTCGGCTCGTCGAAGATCACCAGCTCCGCATCGAGCGCCAGCGCCTTGGCGATCTCGACCAGCTGGCGCTGCGCCGCCGACAGCCGACGCACTTCGGTATCGAGCGGCAGCGCATGCTCGTGGCCCAGCCGGCCGAGGATCGCGCTCGCGCGGCGCCGCAGCGACGAATACGACAGCCGCCCCGCCCGCCCCAGTTCGGGCAGGAAGATGTTCTCCAGCACCGACATGTCCGGGGCGAGGCTCGTCTCCTGCGCCACCAGTGCTATCCCCTCGCGCAACGCATCGCGGGCGCTGCGCGCCACGAAGGGTCGGCCGCGCCAGGTGATCGCGCCCGCGCTCGGCGCGAGATGCCCGCTGATGATCCGCGACAGCGTCGACTTGCCGGCGCCGTTCGCCCCGAGCAGCCCGTGAACCTCGCCGGCATTCAGCGCGAGATTCGCCTCCGCCAGCGCCTGGGTACTGCCGAAGCGTTTGGACACGCGGACGGCATCGAGCGCCGGCGTCTCCGCCCCCGGCTCGCTCATCAGCCCGCGCCCCCGCGACCCGGGGTCGGTGTGGGGCGACGCTTAACTTTCATGAACAAGAGGTTAAAACGCGCCGATTTCACCAATGAATTCAATGGCCACCTGCACCTTTCACGGTGAAAGCCATGAAAACACCTTCCCGGCGCCGCCCGTGCCGCGCCCTACTCGACCTCGTTGGCGAACACCGTCTCGCTGATCGTCGGCAGCATCTCCTCGATGTTCTCGCTGGTGACGATCACGATGGGAACCAGGATCTCCTTTTCCGGCGTCCCCCCTTCGATATGCTCGAACAGCGCCTCCGCCGAGGTCTCGCCCATCAGATACGGCTGCTGCATCCCCGAGGCGACCAGCTCGCCCGACTTCAGCAGGTCCACGAACTCGGGGATGCCGTCGAAGGCCGCGACCAGCACCTCGCCCTCCCGCCTGCCCGCCTTGATCGCCCGGAGCGCCCCGATCGCCGGCTGGTCGGTCTGGACGAACAGCCCCTTCATGCCCGGGTTCGCCGTCAGCATGTCCTGGGTGAAGCGGAAGGTCTCGTCGGCGGTGTAGGACTGCATCTGCTGGAGCCCGGCGTCGCCCTCGACGCCCGCTTCCGCCATCGCGTCCTTGAACCCCTTGGTGCGCGCCTGGCCGTTCAGCCGCGCCTGCGAGATCGACACGATCCCGACGCTGCCGTCCGCGACCTCCTTGTCCTTCATCGCCGCCGCCAGCGCCTCGCCGACCCCGTGGGCTCCCTCGTAGTTGTCCGAGATGATGAAGGACACGTACTCGCCGCTGTTGGTGCCGATGTCGGCGATCACCACCGGAATGTCCGCCTCGCCCGCGAGCTGGAGGATGCTCGGCGCCGTCGAGCTGTCGGTCGGCGACAGAACGATCCCCGCCACCCCGCGGGCAATCGCGTCCTGAGCGTTCTGGAGCTGGGTCTGCGCGTCGTTGGTCGAGTCGAGAGCCTGGAAGCCGTAGCCCTTCTCAGTCGCGACGTTCTCAACCCCCTTCGCGAGATACCGCCAGAACGGCAGGTCGAGCCCCGGCGTCAGATAGACGATCTCCTGGTTCTGCGCGGCTGCCGGCAGCGGTGCCGCGAGGCCTGCGGCGGCCAGCACCGCCGCGGCGAGGCCGAGGATCGTGCGTCGTTCGGTCATGGTCTTCCTCCCTGGAGGGCCGCGACGTTGCGCGGCCGGTTGTCGTTCCGTCTCACCCCGCTGCGGCCAGCAGCGCCCGGGTCGAGGTGTAGATTTTTTCCTCGTGCGCGGCGAAGGCCGCGACCGCCGCCGCGACGTCGCGCGCGGCCAGGGCCGCGACGATCGCCCGATGGTCCTTGAGGCTCGCGGCGATACGGCCGGGCTGCGAGACCACGCGGCGCCGATGGTCGAGCAGATAGGTGTAGAGATCGGTCGCGATGTCGGCCAGCAGCCGGTTGCCGCAGGCGCGATAGACCGTCACATGGAACTCGCGGTCGCAGATCAGGAAGCGCAACGGGTCGCTCAGACACCCCGCCTGCGCCGCGAGCGAGGCGCGCAGCCGCGCGAGCTCCGCCTCGGAGACCCGCGCCGCCGCCTCCGCCACCACGCGCTGCTCGATCAGGAGCCGCGCCTCGTGCACCGCGTCGATGTCGTAGTCGTTGACCTGCGGACGCCCGCCGATGCCCACCGCCATCTCGCCGACATCGGCGGAGGCGACGCGGGTACGCGAGCCCTGCGCCACGTCGAGAATACCGCGTGCCGCCAGCGCCTGGACCGCGGCGCGCACCGTCTCGCGGCTGACCGACAGCGCCGCAGCCAGCTCGCGCTCGCCGGGCAGCTCGTCGCCCACCTCGAGCACGCCCGACGCAATCAACGCCGCGAGCTTGCCCGCGATCACGTCGCGGATGGTCCGGCGCGACAGGTCGCGGCGCAGGCCGGAGGCGTCGTCGAGCAACAAACTGTTGATCGCGGTCGCCTGCACGTTTACAAATCCTTGCTGAACCGGTGGACCAACCACCCGACCAGTGGAATAACAAGCTGCCGCGGGGGGAGCTGTCAAGCCAAAGTTTACGCCGGCACCGACCGGTCGAAATCGGTCCGCCGGCACGAGTTCCACGCCCGGTTCGGCGCGGCTTTGGTAAGTGAAACGTTACGCTTTCAGGGAGAAGCACATGAAACATCTCACCTTGGGTCTCGTCGCCGCGGCCATGCTCGCAAGTGCGGCCCAGGCGCAGCAGAGCGTCACCATCGCCACCACCACCACCGAGGATTCGCACTACGGTGTCGGCGCCGAGGCGTTCATTACCAAGCTCGAGGAGCTCTCGGGCGGCGAATGGACCGGCCAGCAGGCACCCTCGGGCGTGCTCGGCGGCGAGCGCGACCTGATCGAAGGCGCGCAGATCGGCTCGGTCGACATGGTGATAACCTCCACGGGCCCGTTGGGCAACTTCGTCCCCGAGGTCTTCGTGCTCGACCTGCCGTTCCTGTTCCGCGACTACGACCACGCCCGCAAGGTGCTCGACGGCGAAATCGGGGACGAGCTGCTTGCCAAGGTCGATGAGCAGAACCTCGTCGGCCTCGCATGGACCGAGAACGGCTTCCGCCACGTCACCAACAACGTCCGCCCGATCAAGACGCCGGAGGATCTCGCCGGCCTCAAGCTGCGCACCATGGAGAACAAGGTCCACATGGCGGCCTTCGAGGACATGGGGGCGGCACCGACGCCGATGGCCTTCCCTGAGCTCTTCAGCGCGCTCCAGCAGGGCGTCGTCGATGGCGAGGAGAACCCGATTGTCGTCATCAACGCGTCGAAGTTCTATGAGGTCCAGAAGTACCTCTCGCTGACCGGCCACGTCTATTCGCCGGCGATCATGCTCGCCTCGCCCGCCTTGTGGGACGGGCTGTCGGACGAGGAGAAGGGCTGGTTCCGCGAGGCCGCCAAGGTCGGCGTCGCCGCGACCCGCGCCAAGGTGACAGAGCTCGAGGAGCAGGGTGTCGCGCTCCTGCGCGAGGAGGGCATGGAGGTCGAGACCGACATCGTCAAGGAGCCGTTCCGGGTGCTGGCCGAGAAGGCTTACAGCGTCTACACCGACGAGTATGGCACCGAAATGGTGGACCGGATCAAGGCGGTCGAATAGGGGCTGCGGCCGGGGCGCGCGCATGATCGCGCCCCGAACCCGCCAGACGCGCAGGGGCGGCACTCGATGACGCAGGTTCTGCACCGGCTCGAATCCTGGACCACCGGCTTTGCCATGGCAGCGGCGGTCGTATTCCTGATCGCCACTGGCTGCCTCGCCTTCTTCCAGGTGATCACCCGCTTCGTCTTCGACAGCCCCTCGACATGGTCGGAGGTGCTGACCCGATCTTCGATGATCTGGTCGGTCTTCCTCGGCGCCGCCCCGGCCTTCCGACACGGGTCGATGATCGCGATGGAGATTGTCCAGCGCTCGCTGCCCCTCCGGCTAGGGCAATGGCTTTTCGTGACCGCGAACCTCCTGTCGATCCTGTTCTTCGCGATCCTCTGCTGGCAGGGTGTGGCGATGACGGACCGCGTGCTCGGCCAGACGCTCGCGGGCGTCGGCATCTCCATCGCCTGGATCTATGCGGCGCTGCCGGTGGGCTCGGCGCTCACGATCGTGGCAATTCTCGCTGCCATGCTCCGGGGGGTTCCCGAGGAGGCGGGGCTCGACGCTGAAGAGCGCGGGATCCTCTGACGATGAACACAGCTATCGCGCTTTCGCTCGCCATCCTGTTTCTCGCCGGCGTGCCCATCGCGGTGGCGATCGGGCTCGCGAGCATCATCGGCATCGAGTTCCAGGGGCGCCTGCCGCTCCTGCTCGTGGCCCAACGGATGTTCACCGGGCTCGATTCCTTCCCTCTGGTCGCGATCCCGCTGTTCATCCTCGCGGGCAACCTGATGTCGGAGGGCGGCATCTCGGCGCGGCTCGTCGATCTGGCGAAGTCGATGGTCGGCGGCATCCAGGGCGGTCTCGCCTGCACCTGCGTGCTCACCTGCATGATCTTCGCCTCGGTCTCGGGCTCCAGCGTGGCGACGACCTTTGCCATCGGCTCGATCCTGATCCCGGCGATGGTCAAGCACGGTTATCCCACCCCGATGGCCGCCTCCATTCAGGCGAGTTCGGCCGAACTCGGCGTGCTGATCCCGCCCTCTATCCCGCTCATCCTCTACGGCGTCGCTACCGAGACCTCGATCGGGCGGCTGTTTCTCGCTGGGATCGGCCCCGGCATCCTGATCGCGGGCGCCCTGATGGCGACCGTGCTGATCATGTGCCGGTTGCGCGGTCTGGGGCGCGAGGACGGCGACGACCGGCCGCCGTTCTCCCGCGCGCTGGTGCGGGCGCTGCCGGCGCTGACCGTCCCGTTCGTCATCATCGGCGGCATCTACAGCGGCGTCTTCACGCCGACGGAGGCCTCCGCCGCCGCGGTGGCCGCAGCATTGGTCGTGGGCATCGGCATCTACCGCGAGCTCACCTTCGCGAACCTCCCCCGCATCCTCAAGCGCACGGTGATCTCGACGAGTGCCATCATGCTGATCATCTCGGCGGCGGCGCTGTTCTCGTTCCTGGTCAGCCGCTCGGGCCTGCCGAACGAGATCGGGCGCTGGGTCGGCGCGGTCTTCGAGACGCGCATCAGCTTCCTGCTCGCGGTCAACGTGATGCTGCTCGTGGTCGGCATGTTCGTCGAGACCTCGGCGGCGATCCTCATCCTCGCGCCGATCTTTGCGCCAGTCGCGGCCAGCTACGGGATCGATCCGGTGCATTTCGGGGTGATCGTGGTGGTCAACCTCGCGCTCGGCATGATCACGCCGCCGCTGGGGGTGAACCTGTTCGCGGCCTGCGCGGTCGCGAAGATCCCGGTGGAGCGGATCATCCCGCAGCTCCTGTGGTTCGTGCTGGTGGTCTTCGCCTGCCTGATGCTGGTGACCTACGTGCCCGCGATCGCGCTGTGGCCGGTCGATGCGCTGATGGGCCCGCGGTAGGGCGGTTGCCGGAGCCTGACCGGGGCTGCTCAAGGTTGAGCAAAGCGACAAGTTCCTGATATAAAAGAATATTTCGGTTGTCATTAACCAGGTGGAAAGGATTTCGGGCAGTGCGGCCGCCCGCCGTCTGCCTCGACCCGTCTTTCCGCTCCGGTCCCGCGAGGAACCAGCCCAGCCCTCCCCCGGCCGCCGTCAGCGGCGGGACGGGCGGGGGGTGAGGCCGGCGGCCTGCTGGCGGCGGATCTCGGCGCTGGTGCGCGCGACCGTCGCCTGGCGCTGCGGCGAGGCCGGGTGCGTCGAAAGGAGGCCTGCCGAGCCGCGGGCGAGCGCGGGGCGGGTGAAGATCGCCGCGCCGCGGTCGGGATCGTAGCCGGCGCGGGCGGTGATATAGGCGCCGACCACGTCGGCCTCGAGCTCGAAGCGCTGGGAATAGACGCGGCCGCCGACGAAGGAGCCGAGGTTCATCGCGTCGCGCACCGATTGCTGGGCCGCCGGGGTCTGGTCGCCGCCGATGGCGGTGGCGAGCGCGCCGAGGATCATCGCGCCGGCCATCTGGGTCGATTGCTGCTTGGGCAGATGCTCGGCGATATGGTGGCCGGCCTCGTGCGACATCACGAAGGCGATCTCGTCGGCGCTGCCGGTCTGGCGCAGGAGGTTGGTGGTGACGACGAGCAGTGGCCGCCCGTCGCGGTCGAGCGTCTGGAAGGCGTTGGGCGGGGCCTTGGCGTCGTCGATCAGCCGGATCTTGAAGTCGCAGTAGCGGGCGGGCCTGCCCGGAAGCTCCTCGCGGCAGAAGGCCTCGGCAACCCGCTCGACCCGGGGTGCGACGGTGCGGAAATCCGCGACGGCGCGGGAGACCGGCCGCTCCGGCGCGACGGCGCGGGCGGGGCCGGCGGTGGGAAGCGCCACCGGGCCGGCGTCCGGCGTCTCGTAGGTGGTGCCGCAGGCGGCGAGCCCCAGCGACAGGACGGCGATCAGGGACAGGCGCATGAGAGGCTCTCCGGCAGGTTGATCGGTCGGCCGGGGCAGTTTGGGGAAAACGGGGGGCTTGTCCAGCGGGCGAAGGTCTCGCGGTTAACCCAGCCCCGAAGTGGACCCGGCGATGCCGGGGACGGACGGGTATCGCACGGTGTTGCACCGTGCAACACGTAATCTTCCGTTGAAACCATTAGACAAACGATCGCGTTTAACTACTTGTCAAGGTCCGGGCCGCTCGCGTGGCTGGCCGGGCACGGCAGAAGACGCGCGATGCCCGGAGGGCCTGAACGCTCAAACGTTAGCGCTGCAAGATGGCGCTCGACGCGTTAACCGGAAATGGTACAATCCAGCTTCAACCGCAGATTTAATGGGGGGGGGTGCGGCGATGAAGTCTTTCATG
>JBBQRM010000037.1:0-12600 GCA_038214855.1 Rhodobacterales bacterium
AAGTGGTCGAGCAGCGCGGCGAGGCGCGACCTGCGGGGCAGTCTCTCTGGCGACGGTGACATGGCGGCTCCGATTCAAGGCGCCGCATCGATTCAGCAAATCGCTCCCCTGTCACCTGTCATATGAGTTCGGAGCCGTGCCCGCACGCAACGGCGGCTTGAACGGCGGCGGGGCAGGCGCTAAACGGAATCGACCTGAGACCCGGGCGCACCGTAGGCGCCGAACCGAAGGGAGCGAGCGATGGACGATGCGGCCTCTGATCTGCGGGAGGTGACCGTCACGCTCCCCGATGGCGCCGAGCGCTCCTATCCCGCCGGCGTCACCGCGGCGGAGATCGCGGCAAGCATCTCGCCCTCGCTCGCCAAGGCCGCGATCGCTGCCTCGATCGACGGCCGGCTGTCCGATCTCAGCGCGCCGCTCGAGCGGGATGCGTCGCTCGCGATCCATACCGCGCGCGACGAGGCGGTGGCGCTCGGCCTCATCCGCCACGACGCCGCGCATATCATGGCCCGCGCGGTCCAGGAGCTGTGGCCGGAGGTGAAGGTCACCATCGGTCCGGTGATCGAGAACGGCTGGTATTACGATTTCGACCGCTCGGAGCCGTTCACGCCGGAGGATCTCGAGACCATCGAGACCCGGATGCGCGCGATCATCGCCGCGCGCGATCCCGTGCGCTGGGAGGTCTGGGACCGCGCGCGCGCCGTCGCGCATTACGCGGGGGGCGGTGAGCCCTACAAGGTCGAGCTGGTCGAGGCGATCCCTGAGGGCGAGCCGATTCGCATGTACTGGCACGGGGATTGGCATGACCTGTGCCGGGGGCCGCACCTGGCGCACACCGGGCAGGTGCCGGCGGATGCGTTCAAGCTGACCAGCGTCGCCGGCGCCTATTGGCGCGGCGATTCGAGCCGTCAGATGCTCCAGCGCATCTACGGTGTCGCCTTCCGCACGCGCGACGAGCTGAAGGCGTATCTGCACCGGCTCGAGGAGGCCGCGCGCCGCGACCACCGCAAGCTCGGCCGCGAGATGGCGCTGTTCCACCTCCAGGAAGAGGCGCCGGGAATGGTGTTCTGGCACCCCGACGGCTGGACGATCTACCGCACGCTCGAGGACTACATGCGCCGCAGGCTACGCGCCGCGGGCTATGCCGAGATCCGCACGCCGCAGGTGGTGGACCGCAAGCTGTGGGAGGCGTCGGGGCACTGGGAGGCCTATCACGAGCACATGTTCCTGGTGGAGGTCGAGGAGGAGCACGCGCGCGAGAAGCGCGTCAACGCGCTCAAGCCGATGAACTGCCCCTGCCACGTGCAGATCTATAACCACGGACTGAAATCCTACCGCGACCTGCCGCTCAGGCTCGCGGAGTTCGGCGCCTGCCACCGCTACGAGCCATCGGGGTCGATGCACGGGCTGATGCGGGTGCGCGGCTTCACTCAGGACGACGCGCATATCTTCTGCACCGAGGACCAGATCGAGGGCGAATGCGCCCTGTTCATCGGACTGCTCGCCTCGGTCTATGCCGATCTCGGCTTCGACCGCTTCGACATCAAGCTCTCCACGAGGCCGGAGGTGCGCATCGGCACGGACGAGGCCTGGGACAAGGTCGAGGCGGCGCTGGAGAACGCCATCCGCTCGGTGCGCGACGATTACGAGATCGATCCGGGCGAGGGGGCCTTCTACGGGCCGAAACTCGATTTCAAGCTGACCGACGCCATCGGCCGCGAATGGCAGTGCGGCACCTTTCAGGTGGACCCGAACCTGCCGGAGCGGCTGGGGGCGGAATATGTCGGCGAGGACGGGGCCAAGCACCGGCCCTACATGCTGCACCGCGCGATTCTGGGGTCGTTCGAGCGGTTCATCGGCATCCTGATCGAGGAATACGCCGGGCGCTTCCCGCTGTGGCTGGCGCCGCGGCAGGTGGTGGTCGCACCGATCGTGTCGGATGCGAACGCCTATGCCGAGGAGGTGGTGGCGGCGCTGCGCGCGAAGGGCCTGCGGGTGGAGGCGGATCTGCGCAACGAGAAGATCAACTACAAGGTCCGCGAGCACAGCCTGGCGAAGGTGCCGGTGATCCTGGCGGTGGGCGGCCGCGAGGTGGCGGAGCGGACGGTCTCGGTGCGGCGGCTGGGGGAGAAGGCGAGCGAGGTGCTGGGGCTGGAGGCGGCGCTGGCGGCGCTGAGCGACGAGGCCCGGCCGCCGGACCTTCGGGCGGAGGCGTAGGCCCGCGCTTGAGTGCTCAAGGTTGAGCAAATTTATAAGAACATGATATAAAAGGACTATTTGGGTGGCATTTACCACCTGGAAAGGATTTGATGCCATCGGCACGGGTTAGGCGTGACCCGCTGGACACGTGACCATAGAATCACGTATGGTGGGTGCATGGACGCGCTCTTCAAGGCCCTGGGCGACCCTGCCCGCCGCGAGATCCTCGACAGCCTGCGCCGCAGGGACGGTCAGACCCTGGGCGAGCTCGAGGTGCAATTGCCGATGACCCGCTTCGGGGTGATGAAGCACCTGAAGGTCCTGGAGGACGCGCACCTGATCACCACCCGCCGCGCCGGGCGGTTCAAGCACCACTACCTCAATGCCCTGCCTTTGCAGCAGGCGCTCGATCGCTGGATCGAGCCCCTGCTCGCCAAGCCCGCCGCCCGCGCGATCCTCGACCTCAAGCAGCGACTGGAGACACCGATGACCGAGAAACCCGACTTCGTGATGCAGACCTATATCCGCTGCAGCCGCGACGCGCTGTGGGACGCGCTGAGCGACCCTGCGGCGGTGGCGCATTATCACTTCGTGGCCACAAGCGCCGAACGCCGCAATGGGAAGATGGTGATGTACGGGCCGGACGGCGGCGAGATGCTCGTGTGTACCGAGATCGAAGCCGAGCCGAAGTCTCGCCTCGTCACCACCTTCGAGCCGAAATGGGACGCGGCGGCGCGGGCCTCGCGCGTCATCTACCGGATCGACGAGGAGGGGGCGCATTGCCGGCTGACCGTCGAGCACTATGGGCTCACCTATGCGGCCGAGGGCGTCCGCGACGGCTGGGCGCGCTGGGCCGCTGGCCTCAAGACCTGGCTCGAAACCGGCGAGGACGCCCGCTTCGGCGCCGTGGCCGTGGCCGCGCAATGATGCCGGCGCCGTCGGCCCGCGGGTTTCACTGCGGGCTGGCGGTGCGTCCCGGTGCCGGGCCGCAGGGAGCTGCGGTGCGGGACCGGAAGACCTCGCCGAAGGTCTTCCTCAGCGCCACGTCGAGATCGGACATGCTGACCGGCAGGCCGAGATCGACGAGGCTGGTGACGCCGTGGCCACGGATGCCGCAGGGCACGATCCCGGCGTAATGGCCGAGGTCGGGCTCGACGTTGATCGCGAGGCCGTGGAACGCGACCCAGCGGCGGACGCGCACGCCGATCGCCGCGATCTTGTCGTCGGCGGGGGTGCCGTCGGGCAGGGGCGGCTTGTCGGGGCGCGCGACCCAGACGCCGACGCGACCCTCGCGCCGTCCGGCGCTGACGGCGAATTCGGCGAGCGTCCGGATCACCCATTCCTCGAGCCTGCGCACATGCGCGCGGATGTCGCGGTCGCGGGCGCCGAGGTCGAGCATCGCATAGACCACCCGCTGCCCCGGCCCGTGATAGGTGTATTCGCCGCCCCGCCGGCTCGGGAACACCGGCAGGCGCCGCGCGTCGAGCAGGTCGCAGGGCCTTGCCGAGGTCCCGGCGGTGTAGAGGGGAGGGTGCTCGAGAAGCCAGATCAGCTCGGGGGCTTCTCCCGCGAGCATCGCCTCGACGCGCGCCTCCATCGCGGCGAGCGCTTGCGGGTAGGGCGTCAGCCCTGGGGTGATCCGCCACTCCGGCATCGGGGCTCCCGTCGTTGCTCGCAGGCCGGACTATCCGGCGGATCGGGGCTTCACAAGGGGGGCGGCGCTTGCTAGAAGCCGCGCCAGTGCGGTCGTGGCGGAATTGGTAGACGCGCAGCGTTGAGGTCGCTGTGGGGTAACTCCCGTGGAAGTTCGAGTCTTCTCGACCGCACCATCCTCCTTCTCGTTCAGTGTAAGCGCGAGATAGCGGGCCGTGGATCTGCCTGTTGACGATCCCGCCCACATTGCCTTTTGAAGCCTCAGGGTGCTGGAGGGGATAGCGTGGACGAGCGTCTTCGGGAGCGGCTGTCAAAACTGGAGGCGCTGTTTGCGCGGGCTGGCACCGCTGGAGAGCAGGCAGCGGCAGGGGCTGCGATCGAGCGGCTGCGAGGGAGGGTCGGCCCGCGAACCGATCCTGAGGTCGAATTGAAGTTCACGCTCCCCGACGCCTGGTCGGTCCGGTTGTTCGTGGCGGTCTGCCGCAAGCACGGGGTGCGTCCGTATCGGTATGCCAGACAGCGCCGGACGACGGTGATGGTCCGGGTGCAGGAACGGGCGTTCGACCGGCTGGTCTGGGCGGAGTTCTCCGACCTGCAGAACGCGCTCGAGCTCTATTTTGAAGAGACGGTCGATCACCTCATCACCGAGGCGATGCACTCGGACGGGGACGACAGCAAGCTGGAGGCCGTCCGCATCGGCGGCTGAACTGCCGCCGCCGCGGTGACCCTGGTCGCCAACAAACAGTGCAACGTTTGTTGCTCACGCGGCGCAACCCGGCGGTGCGCCCCCAGGAGATGCTGGAGACGGCGCGCGCGCCTGGGCGCGAGCCTCGCCGGGCCGATCCTCGCGGCGCTCTCGACCCGGCTGGAGGGCACGACGGCGCGGCAGAAAAACCCGCACCGCCCGGCTCCCTCGCCTTCGCCGCCTGGGTCTGCGTTCGGCTCGGGGGCTGGACCGGCTGCTACGGCAAACCCGGCCCGATCACCATCCTCAACGGCTGGCTCGACTTCCAGTCCATCAGACGCGACACGCAGCTGATGGCGCAGCAGGATGTGTGAAGCCGATAGGTCGACGGACAGATCGGTCCGCGCCTACCTGCGTCGTGCCGGAGGCACGCCTCCGGCGTGACGCGGGCGCGATTGACGCGCCCCCATTCACCTCCTCAACAATCAGCTCGGAGACGACACCCAGGCAGGCGCGGATCGATTGAGAGCGTCACTCCAGGCCGAACCCCCTGTCCGGGGCTCCGCCCGATCGGCGCTGAAAACGCAATGCGCTTTCCGGGCGCGTCCCATCCCTCCGCCGGTGGCTCCGGGCGACGGGCCGGGCGAGGCGCCACTGGCCTCGCCTATCCGGTCCGGGTCATCGCGAACCCGAAGGGGTCACCCGGACCGGGTGTCACGTCTTGGGCGGGAAGTACTCCGCGAGGATGCGGGCGTAGATCGCCTTGAGCTGGTGGATGTGGGCGATCTCCACCCGCTCGTCGGCCTGGTGCATGGTTGCCCCCACCAGCCCCACCTCGACAACCGGGCAATGGTCCTTGATGAAGCGCGCGTCCGACGTGCCGCCGGAGGTGGAGCGCTCCGGCTGTCGGCCGGTCTCGGCGGCGACGGCGTTGGCGACCAGATCGACGAAAGCGCCGGGCGGGGTCAGGAAGCTCTCGCCAGATACCTGCGTTTCGACCGCGATCGTCACCCCGTGCATCCCCGCGACCTCGGCTGCGAGGCCTTCGATCCAGGCCCCGAGGCTGGCGCCGCTGTGTGCGTCGTTGAAGCGGAGGTTGACGCTGGCCCGCGCCTCCGCCGGAATGACGTTCGACGCCGGGTTGCCGGTGTCGATCGTGGTGATCGCGAGCGTCGAGGGCTCGAAATGCTCGGTGCCCTCGTCGAGCCGGTGGCCGGCGAGCCGGTCCAGGAGCCGCACCAGCGCCGGCAGCGGGTTCCGCGCCCGGTGCGGATAGGCCGTGTGTCCTTGGACGCCCGTCGCCGTCAGATGCGCCGTCATCGAGCCGCGCCGGCCGATCTTGATCATCTCGCCCATCACCTCGGGGCAGGTCGGCTCGCCGACGAGGCAATGGTCGAGGCGCTCGCGGTGCTCGTCCATCCAGTCGAGCAGCGCCCGCGTGCCGTTCGTTCCCGCACCCTCCTCGTCGCCGGTGATCGCGAGCACGATGCTGCCGGCAGGGGGCGTGTCGCGGACGAAATCCATCGCCGCCGCCGCGAAGGCCGCGACGCCGGACTTCATGTCCGCAGCACCGCGACCCCAGAGCGCGCCGTCCTTCACCGTCGCCTCGAAGGGATCGACGCTCCAGAGCCCCGGATCGCCGGGCGGCACCACGTCGGTGTGGCCGTTGAAGCCGAGCACCGGTCCCTGCCGCCCCCAGCGGGCGTAGAGATTGGCGATGCCGCCGCGATCGACGCGCGTGGTCTTGAACCCGGCCTGCGCCAGCCGCTCCTCGAGCAGCGCGATCGCTCCGCCCTCGGCCGGGGTCACCGAGCGGCAGCGGATCAGATCGGCGGTCAGCATTGCGGGATCGGGCATCGGGCGCTCCTTTGGGTGGGCGGGGTCGGTCTCCAACCGCGGGCGCCGCGGATCGTTGCGGCTCAGCGCTTGTCGCGGCGCGGTCGCTCGGCTGCGATCACCTTGTAGCCGCCGTCCTCCGCCAGCCGCTCCCACTGCCGGAAGGCGGCGTCGAGCACCGCCTCGTAGGGGAGCTGGCGGTTCGCGACCATCAGGAGCCGCCCCGAGGGCTTGAGGATCCGCGCGGCGGCAGCGATGAAGGCCGCCCCGAGATCAGGCTCGGCGGCGCGGCCCTGGTGGAACGGCGGGTTCGTGAGCACGGTATCGTAGGGCGGCACGCCGGGCCCCAGGGCGGCAACGTCGCTCCAGTGGAACGCGGCGCGCGGATCGGCGACGTTGGCGCGCGCGGCCTCCAGCGCCAGCGCCTCGGCTTCGTAGAGGTCGAGCCGGGTGATGGCGGGGCAGGTCTCGAGCGCGCGGCGGGCGAGCCATCCCCAGCCGGCGCCAAGATCGGCCACGCGGCCCTTGAGCTGGCCCTCCAGCGCTGCGGCCAGCCTGCGGCTGCCGGCGTCGACGGCCTCGGCGGAGAACATCCCGGGTGCGGTGAGAAACCCTTCCGCGTTGGCATGCGGCGCCGCCGCCTCGGCCCAGTCCGCAACCTCGTGCGGCAGGTCACGCGGCCGGCAGAGCCAGACGACGCGGCCATGGGCCTTCACCAGCGCCCCCTCGAGCGGCAGTGCGCGGCCGATCTGGCGCGCCAGGCTGTCGATCCCGCCGGTCTTGGCGCCGTCGATCGCGAGCGTCCCGCCCTCCGGCAGCAGGGAGAGCGCGCGCGCGACGTTGCCGAGGTTCTCGGCACGGCTGCGCGTGAGCTTCACCGCCGCCATCGCCGCGGGGGCGTCGGCGCGCACGACCGCCCGGGCGCCGCGGCTGCCGTAGGTGTCGGCAAGCGCGTCGTGGACGGGGCGCAGGCTCTGCTCGCAGACGAGCCGGGCCGGTTCGAGCGAATCGAGAAAGGCGCCGGGCTCGGCGCGGATTACCAGGATATCCCCGGTCTCGGGAAGCGAAAGCGCGCCGTCGTGCAGCGCCAGCGCCAGGCGGTCGGTCCGGGGCATGATCGGGCCGCGGGTGCGGCGCCTATTCCTTTTCCATCGTGCATTGCAGCGGGTGCTGATTGCGCCGGGCGTAGTCCATCACCTGGGTCACCTTGGTCTCGGCGATCTCGAAGGAGAAGACGCCGACCACCGCCAGCCCCTTGTTGTGCACGGTCAGCATGATGTCGATTGCCTGCTGGTGGGTGATGCCGAAGAACCGTTCGAGCACGTGGACCACGAATTCCATCGGCGTGTAGTCGTCGTTGAGCAGCAGGATCTTGTAGAGCGGCGGCCGCTGGGTCTTGGGCCGTGTCCTTGTCAGCAGGCCAGTCTTGCTGCCTGGATTGTCCTGATCCGACGTCATTGCTGAACCCGAGGCGAACCTGTCACGCTTGGCCCCCAATATATTCGATCGGCAGGATTAGAAAAGGGGGCCGAAGCCCCCCTTGTGCAGTCCGAACGGGAACGTGCGTCACCGCGCGGGCCGCGCTCCGAGCCTCAGAGGCTCGCGGTCTTCATGCGGTCGGCGGCCGAGGTCATCGACGAGGCGAAGGGGGCCGAGATGTCCTTGGCGGCGGCGACGCAGATCTCGCTCATCTTGCTCGACTGCTGCATCCAGCCGTCGAAGGCGCTCTGGGCGAAGCCCGTCTGCTTCTCGAACAGCTCGGTCACCGACTTGGCCTGCGCGAGGTCCTGCGCCGCGGCGACGCCGTCCTCGAAGGCCTTCTTGGAATAGGCCGACATCTCGGACCCGATCCCCTCGGCGGCGCGGGCGGCGATCTCGGAGGATTTCACCAGCGCGTCCATGTTGGTCTGACCCATTGCGCTCATGCCCTCAAGGCTCTTCGAGAACTTCTCGAACTGCGCGGTCATCGACTGCTGCGAATCTTTCACGAAGCCCTCCATGCGCAAGCCAGTGGCGCGGGTGGCGTTCTCGGCGGTGGCTTCGGCTTCCTTGGCATTCTTGGCGGCGGCAGTGCGGGTTGTCATCTCATACTCCGGTTCTGTGACGATCGATCTTGCGTGCGTCGTTAACGCAAACCTCATATAGAGACCATGCTGCACTGCGTCAAGACTATGGTGCACCGCAATATCGGGCCCCGGAGAGCCGGCGGAACCTTCTGAGCTGCGGTCTCTCAAGCCTTGATAGCAGGCGCTTTCCCGTGCTAGATTAACCCAAAATAAAGCATTCGTGATCTACGTCTGCTGACGACCGAGGCAGTGGCGCCAACGTGCGCCGGAGGGCAGTGAATGGTCCAGACCCTGTTGCGCGGGCTGTTGCTCGCAGTCGTGTTTCTTTGCGCAGCGCCGATGGCGCAGGCCCAGCAGTACGCGGCGGTCGTGATGGACGCGCGCACGGGCCGGGTCGTGCACGAGGTAAACGGCGATACTCGGCTGCATCCCGCCTCGCTCACCAAGATGATGACGCTCTACATCGTGTTCGATCAGGTCCGGAAGGGCCGGCTGTCGCTCGACCAGAAGATCACCGTCTCCGCCAACGCCGCCGCCGAGCCGCCGTCCAAGCTGGGGCTGAAGGCGGGTCAGACGATCGAGCTGCGCTACCTGATCCGCGCCGCGGCGATCAAGTCCGCCAACGACGCCGCGACCGCAATGGGCGAGACAGTCGCGGGGTCCGAGGTGAAATTTGCCGATCTGATGAACCAGTACGCCCGCGCGATGGGGATGAGCAACACCAGCTTCCGCAACGCCAACGGCCTCACCGCGGAGGGGCACCTGTCGAGCGCGCGCGACATGGCCGAGCTGGGGCGGCGGCTGTATTACGATTTTCCGCAGTACTACAACATCTTCAGCCGCAATTCGACCTCCGCCGGTCTCGCGACCGTACGCAACACCAACCGCCGGCTGCTCGACGCCTATCCCGGCGCGGACGGGATCAAGACCGGCTACACCCGCGCCGCCGGCTTCAACCTCGTCTCCTCGGCGCAGCACGGCAACCAGCGGGTGATCGTCGCGATGTTCGGCGGCAAGTCGAGCGCCTCGCGCAATGCCGAGGTGGCGCGGCTGATGGATCTGGGCTTCGACAAGATGCCGCGGCAGGCCCGCGTCACCCCCCCGGCACCGCTGCGCACCGCCGCGCCCGTGGTCGCCGCTGCCGAGCCGGTGCGTCAGGCCAAGGCGACGCCGCCGACGGTGATCGGCTCGACCGCCGGGGTGGTCGCGGCATTGGTCGCCGCCACGCCCGTGCAGACCGCTGCGCTGGGCGAGAGTCTTCGGCCGCGGCCGCGCACGCCCCGTCCCGCCACCGAGATCACCCGCAACTCCGACGCCATCGCCGACGCTATCGCCGAGGTGAACGCCGAGCTCGCCGCGGCCCGCGCCGAGCAGCGCCCGCCATCGCTGGCGGGCGACGTGGCGCCGCCGGCCCCACGCCCTGGCGCGGCCGCGGCAGCGGCGGTGCCGTTCGCCCCGGCTCGGACCGCGAGCGCGTCCACCTTCGTCGTGGCCCCGCCCGCGCCCCCACGGGTGCGCGCGACCGAGCCGACGCTCGAGCCGCAGGGTCTGGCGGAGCCCGGGAACATCGAGATGGCCTCAACCGGCACCGGCACGACCGGCGGCGCGGACTGGGGCGTCCAGCTCGGCGCCTTCCGCTCCAAGGGCGATGCGGAGCGCCACCTGCTGACGACGGCGCTGAAGGACCTCGCGCCGCTCGACGGGGGCCTGCGCCGCGTCGAGGCGGCCAAGGTTCAGGGCGTCACCATCTATCGCGCGCAGTTCGTGGGCCTTTCGCAGGACCGTGCCGTGGCCGCCTGCGCCGATCTCGCGCGGCTCCAGGCCGACTGCCTGCCGCTCGCGCCGGGCATCTGAGGCCGGCGCGCGCCGAGCGTCGAATCCTAACAGATCGTAAAACCGCGCCTGTAACACCTTGAGATTACACGGGCGTTAACTTGTTGCGCAGTGAAACAGCCGATGTTTCACACCCCCCGCCGCCTATTCCGCAGGAAGATCGAGCGCCCGCAGCAGCTCACGCACCTCCTGGCGCGCGGCGATGTTGGACATCGTCATCGTCGCGGGATCGGTCTCCGCGAGGTCCATCAGCGTCAACCCCGACAGGAACAGCTCGCGGAACACCACCCGCTCCGAGAAGCCCGGCACCAGGCGAAATCCGATGCGGGTGCTCAGCTCGCCCAGCGCCAGCCCGACCCGCCGCTTGTTGCGCGCGTCGAGCGTCGCCATCCGGTTGCGCAGCACCACCCAGTCCAGCGGTTTCCGCCCGGCGGCGGCACGCGCCTGCCGCGCCTTCCAGACCATCTCGGCATAGACCGACGGGCCCTTGATCCGGCCGCTTTCCGGATCGAGCCGGGCGAGCAAGTCGAAATCCACCAGACTGTCGTTCATCGGCGTGATCAGCGTGTCGCAGGCCGCATGGGCCATCCGCGCGAAGCCGGTGTGAGACCCGGGGCAGTCGATCAGGACGAAGGCGCAGCCGTCGGACAATTCGCCCAACGTTGCGTCGAAGCGCGCTTGGTCCTCGGCCTCCGCTTGCGTGCGGCTGTCGGTCTCGCTCGGCAGCGGCTGGGCGAGGCGCGGCATCGGCAGGTCGATGTCGTGCCGCCGGATGTAGTCGGCGCGGTTGTCGAGATAGCGGAACAGGCTCTGCTGGCGCAGGTCGAGGTCGATCGCGCCCACCGAATGGCCGGCGCGCGCCAGCGCCGTGATCAGGTGCATTGCCGTGGTGGACTTGCCCGAGCCGCCCTTTTCGTTTCCCATGACGATCACGTGGGCCATGCGGGCACCCCGGCTGGACATGCAAAGGGCGCGCCCGCAAGGACGCGCCCCGACAGGCGGCGGACGTGTGGGCTCAGAAGCCCAGGCCCTCGTACTTCTTCTTGAACTTCGAGACGCGGCCACCGGTGTCGAGCAGCTTGGTCGAGCCGCCGGTCCAGGCCGGATGCGCCGAAGGGTCGATCTCGAGCGCGAGCGTGGCCCCCTCGGCGCCGTAGGTCGAGCGCGTGCGGTAGGTCGAGCCGTCGATCAGCTTCACCTCTATGAAGTGATATTCCGGATGGATGCCTTTTTTCATCGCGGTGCTCCTCAGGCCTGGGCGTCGGTTTTGGGGCGATAGTTCGTCTTCTCGACGATCCGGGCCGATTTGCCCCGGCGCTCGCGCAGGTAGTAGAGCTTGGCGCGGCGAACCTTGCCGCGGCGCACGACCTCGATCGTGGCGATGTTGGGCGAGTGCAGCGGAAACACGCGCTCCACCCCCTCGCCGAACGAGATCTTGCGCACGGTGAAGCTCGCGCCGATCCCCATCCCGCCGTTGCGGCCGATGCACACGCCCTCGTAGTTCTGGACGCGGGAGCGGGTGCCCTCGGTCACCTTGAAGCCGACCCGGATCGTGTCGCCGGCGGCGAAGTCGGGGATGTCCTTGGCGAGGCTCGCGATCTGCTCGGCCTCCAGCGTCTCGATCATGTTCATGACCGTTCGTCCTTTCCTGGCTCGCCTGTCTCGGCGATGGTCTGCGCGTCCGAGAGCTCTGCCTCTCCTGCCGGGTCCGGGGCCGCAGTCTTCGCGGCATAGGCCCGCCAGAGGTCGGGACGACGTGCTTTGGTCAGCCGTTCCGCCTGGGTGCGTCGCCAGGCGGCGATGCGTCCGTGATGTCCCGAGAGGAGAACCTCGGGGATCGCGAGACCTTCCCATTCGGTCGGGCGCGTGTAGTGCGGGTGTTCCAGAAGCCCCGCGGCGAAACTCTCCTCCACCACCGACTCGGAATTGCCCAAGACGCGCGGTATAAGCCGGACGCAGGCGTCGATCAAGGCTTGTGCCGCGATCTCGCCTCCGGTCAGGACGAAATCGCCCAGGCTCACCTCCTCGATGCACCTTGCGACGAGCACCCGCTCGTCGATCCCCTCGAACCGCCCGCAGATCAGCGTGACACCCTCGCCCGCCGCCAGCGCCCGCGCCTGCGCCTGCTCGAACCGGTGCCCCCGCGGCGAGAGACAGAGCACCGGGCCGGGAGACGGTGCCGCATCGAGGGCGGCCGCCAGGACGTCGGCGCGCAGCACCATCCCGGCGCCGCCGCCGGCGGGGGTATCGTCGACGCTGCGGTGGCGGTCAATGGCGGAGTCCCGGATATCGCGTGCTTCAAGCGACCAGATGCCAGCCGCCAGCGCC
>JBBQRM010000038.1:0-12266 GCA_038214855.1 Rhodobacterales bacterium
CATCGAATAGGCCTGGCGGGAGACCATCTGGCGGCCGGTGCGGCCGAGCGGCGGCTCGATCGGCTCGTTGGGGTTGAGGTTGGGCTTGATGAGGTAGAATTCCATCTCGGGGGCGACGACCGGCAGCCAGCCTTCGGCCTCGTAGAGCCGCACCACGCGCTGGAGCACGTTGCGCGGCGCGACGCCGATCGGGTTGCCGGCGAGATCCTCGACGTTGTGGATCACCTGGAGGGTGATGTCGTCGGCCCAGGGGGCGGCGGTG
This sequence comes from Rhodobacterales bacterium, assembly GCA_038214855.1. Taxonomy (GTDB): domain Bacteria; phylum Pseudomonadota; class Alphaproteobacteria; order Rhodobacterales; family Rhodobacteraceae; genus Amaricoccus. Next base: position 263 of record JBBQRM010000038.1, read on the forward strand.
GCGGTGTCGTAGTCGGGCTTGAGGACCATGTCGGATTCGGTCCACTGGTTGGCCACGTGCAGGTCTACGTAATCGCCCGATATCGTCTGGTGGAAGATAGAGGTCGGCAGGAACATCCGGTCCTCGCGGGCGAACTTGGCCGACGGCATTGCCTTGCCGCGCGAGATGCCGGCGATATCCGGGACGATGCACTCGACCTCCTCGATGCGGCGACCGTCGAGCCAGTCGAGGAAACGTTCCGGCAGGCGGTCGAGGAACTCGCGGGGGGACGGTGGCAGCGGCATGGGCGGCTCCTAAAGCATTCTTTCGACCCCCCGAGCTTCGGACCGAGGGCAGCGACCGGCCGCGGGTGGGCGAGAAGCGCCCGCCCGGGGGGGCGGTCGGGCGCTGCCCGGCGTTGCCGCCGGGCGCTCCAGCCCGGCGGTGTGCGGCCCTTTCCCGAAGCCGCAGGTTCCGACTCCGTCCTAAAGCCGGCCCACGGCGTGCTTCGCGGCACCCGCGGTCTCCGCCAGCACGCAGAGCCAGTCGTGCGCGAGCGTCGCTGCGGCGATGGCGGTGATCTCGGCGTGATCGTAGGGCGGCGAGACCTCCACGAGGTCCATGCCGACGAGCCGCAACCCCGTCAAGCCCCGGACGAACTCGAGCGCCTGGTGGCTGGAGAGGCCGCCCGGAACCGACGTGCCGGTTCCGGGCGCAAAAGCCGGGTCGAGCGCGTCGATGTCGAAGCTGAGATAGACCGGGGCGTCGCCGGCCCGCGCGCGCAGGATCCCGAGCGCCGCGGCGATGCCGTGGCGGTGGATCCAGGGCGCGGTCAGCACCTCGAGGCCTTCGGTGCTGTCGTGGAAGGTGCGAATGCCGAGCTGGGTGGAGCGGGAGGCATCCACCAGCCCCTCGCGGATCGCGCGGCCCATCATCGTGCCGTGGTCGATGCGGCCCGGATCGTCCGGCCAGAGATCGCCATGGGCATCGACCTGGATCAGCGCGAGCGGACCGTAATGCGCGGCATGGGCGCGGAGCAGCGGATAGGCGACGAAATGATCGCCGCCGAGGGCGAGGAGCTTGGCGCCGCTCGCGATCACCTCGGCCGCCGCGGCTTCGATGGCGGGGACCACGGTCTCGGGATGGTGCGGGTCGATCATGCAGTCGCCCCGGTCCACGATGCTCAGTTCCTCCGCCAGATCGAAGCCGAAGGGAAAGGTCTTGAGCTCGGCGAGCTGGACCGAAGCCGCGCGGATGGCCCGCGGCCCGAGGCGGCAGCCGGGGCGGTAGGTGACGGAGGCGTCGTAGGGCACGCCCATGACCGCCACATCGATGCCTTCGAGATCGCGCGAGTAGCGCCGGCGCAGAAACGACAGGGCGCCGCCGTAGGTCATCTCCGGCCAGCGCTCGCGGGGGCCTTCGGCGCGGAACGCCTGATCGCCGGCCTTGTCAGTCATTGCCCGTGCCCTTCCTGAGCTGCCAGACGGCGATGCCGACCCCGAGTGCCACCACGGCGATGACGATGGTCGCGAGCGCGTTCACGTCCGGGGACACGCCGAGGCGGACCTTGGAGAAGATCACCATCGGCAGCGTCGAGGCGCCCGGGCCGGTGACGAAGCTCGCAACCACCAGGTCGTCGAGCGAGAGGGTGAAGGCGAGCAGCCAGCCCGCGACGAGCGCCGGGGCGATCACCGGCAGGGTGATGTCGAAGAACACCCGCACGGGGCGCGCGCCGAGGTCCATCGCCGCCTCCTCGAGGCTGATGTCGAGGCCGGCGAGGCGCGACTGGACCACCACCGCGACATAGGCGAGGCCGAAGGTGACATGGGCGATGACGATGGTGGTCATGCCGCGGCCGGCGGGCCAGCCGATCAGGCTCTCCATCGACACGAAGAGCAGGAGCAGCGACAGGCCGGTGATGACCTCGGGCATCACCAGCGGCGCTGTCGCCATGCCGGTGAGGAGCGCGCGGCTGCGGAAGCGGCCGAAGCGGGAGAGCACGTAGGCCGCGAGCGTGCCGAGGATCACCGCGATCGTGGCGCTGATCACCGCGACCTGCAGGCTGATCCAGGCGGCGCCGAGGATCTGCGGGTCGCGGAAGAGCTCGCCGTCCCAGCGGGTGGAGAAGCCGCCCCAGACGGTGACGAGGCGGCTTTCGTTGAAGCTGAAGACGACGAGCGACAGGATCGGCGCGTAGAGAAAGAGAAAGCCCAGGGCGCAGAAGACGGGCAAGGCGATCCCGCGGCGCATCACTCCGCCTCCGCGCGGGCCTGTGCGAGGCGCAGCAGCATGATCGGCACGACCAGGACCAGCAGCATCACGGTCGCGACCGCCGAGGCGACCGGCCAGTCGCGGTTCTGGAAGAACTCGTTCCACAGCACCTTGCCGATCATCAGCGTGCCGGGCCCGCCGAGCAGCTCGGGGATCACGAACTCGCCGATGGCCGGCACGAAGACCAGCATGAAGCCGGCGATGACGCCGGGCGCAGACAGCGGCAGCGTGACATGGAAGAACGTGGCGAGCGGCCTGCCCCCGAGATCGGCGGAGGCCTCGAGCAGGCTCTCGTCGAGCTTGGCGAGATTGGCGTAGAGCGGCAGGATCATGAAGGGAAGGTAGGTGTAGACGATGCCGAGATAGACGGCGAAATCGGTCTGGAGCATCACCAGCGGCTGGTCGATGACGCCGGTCCACAGCAGGAAGTTGTTGATCACGCCGTTCGAGCGCAGGAAGCCCTGCCAGGCGTAGACGCGCAACAGGAACGAGGTCCAGAACGGCAGGATCACCAGCGTCAGGTAGAGCGTGCGCTTCGGCTCGGGGCTGCGGGCGATGAAATAGGCCATCGGGTAGCCGATGACGAGCGCCACCGCGGCGGAGACGAAGGCCACCTTGAGCGAGAACCAGTAGGCGGTGGCATAGAGCGCATCCTCCCAGAGATAGGCGTAGTTCCCGAAGGAGAGCGTCAGCGTCGCGCGCAGGCCCTCCCAGTCCAGGATCGGCGTGTAGGGCGGCATGGCGATGGCCGCGTCGCTGACGCTGATCTTGGCGACCACCAGGAACGGCACCAGGAAGAAGACCAGCAGCCAGACGAACGGCACCGCAATCACCAGCCACCGCCCGCTCATTGCGCGAGCACCACGGCGGCGGTGTCCTCCCAACTCACCCAGACCTCCTCGTCCCAGGAGATCGCCTCGGCATCGACCCGCGCCACGTTCGCCCGGCTCGCGCGAAGACGCTTGCCGGTGGGCAGGCGGAGCTGGAAGACCGAGAGATTGCCCATGTAGGCGACCTCCTCGACCTCGGCCAGCAGCGCGTTCTCGCGTCCTGCGGGGCGGTCGCGGGTCAGCCGCAGCTTCTCGGGGCGGACCGCCAGCCACATCGTCTGGTTCGGCACGCAGGAGACGCCGTGCCCGACATAGAGCGTGGCGCCGGCCTCCGCGGAGGCGAGGCGGATGTGCTCGGGCGCGTCCTCGACCACGCGGCCCTCGAAGAGGTTCACCGAGCCCACGAAATCGGCGACGAACCGCGTCGAGGGATGCTCGTAGACCTGCGGCGGCTCGCCGACCTGGACGATGCGGCCGGCATCCATTACTCCGATGCGGCTCGAGAGGGTCATCGCCTCCTCCTGATCGTGGGTGACGATGACGAAGGTGACGCCGAGGCTCTCCTGCAATCCGATCAGCTCGAACTGCGTCTCCTCGCGCAGCTTCTTGTCGAGCGCGCCGAGCGGCTCGTCGAGCAGGAGCAGCTTCGGGCGTTTGACCAGACTGCGCGCGAGTGCTACCCGCTGGCGCTGGCCGCCGGAGAGCTGGTGCGGCTTGCGCCCGGCAAAGCCCTCGAGCTGGACCATCCTGAGCATCTCACCCACCCGCTCCATCGCCTCGGCGCGACCCATCCCCTCGCGCCTGAGCCCGTAGGCCACGTTCTTCTCGACGCTCATGTGCGGGAAGAGCGCGTAGGACTGGAACATCATGTTGGTCGGCCGCTCGTAGGGCGGAATGCCGGCCATGTCCTGGCCGTCGATCTCGATGCGGCCCGCGGAGGGCTGCTCGAAGCCTGCGAGCATCCGCAGAAGCGTGGACTTGCCGCAGCCCGAGCCGCCGAGCAGGCAGAAGAGCTCGCCCCGAAAGATGTCGAGGCTCACGTCGTCGACGGCGGGAAAGCCCGCGAAGCGCTTGGTCAGCTTCTCGATCCGCACGAAGGGCTCCGCCGCGCCGTCGGCCCAGGGCCGGGCCGGGCTGACGGTCTCGGATAGGGCCATCGGCGCTCCGCGCGAAGGACGGCGGGGGCATGTGCGCCCCGGCCGGGTCGCCCGAGCTTAGGGTGCGGCGCGCGCGGCTGTCCAGAGCCCTCGCGCGCGATGGATCAGCCCGCGAGCGCCCGGCGCAGAGGCACGTCGCCGCCCGCGGCCGCCTTTCCGGCGCGGTGGGCGCGCGCGAGGGCCGCGGCCAGTGCGCGCAGCTCGATCGGCTTGGAGACATAGTCGGACATTCCGGCGGCGAGGAAGCGCTCGCGGTCGCCGGCAATGGCGTTGGCGGTGAGCGCCACGATGTAGAGGTCCCGCGCCGGCCCCTCCAGCGCCCGGATCGTCTGCGCCGCGGTTGGGCCGTCCATCTGCGGCATCTGCACGTCCATCAGCACCACGTCGAAACCGCCGCCGGCGGCCGCCTCCACCGCCTGCGCGCCGTTCTCGACCATGGTCACCGTGTGGCCGGCGGCCTTGAGATAGGCGTTGATCACATACTGGTTGGTCGCGTTGTCCTCGGCGACCAGCACGCGCATCGGCGGCGTCGGGGCCTCGGCCGCACTCTCGGCCACCGCGGGCGCGGCGGAGGGAGCCGCGCCCGGCCGCGCCGCGATGGAGAAGCCGAAGGTGCTGCCCCCGTCCGGCCGGCTCTCGACCGAGATGCGCCCGCCCATCAGCCCGACGAGCTGCCTGCAGATCGCGAGCCCCAGCCCGGTCCCGCCGGTGCGGCGGGTCAGCGTGTTGTCGGCCTGGACGAACTGCTCGAACACCTGGCCGTGCAGCTCCTCGGGAATGCCGATGCCGGTGTCCTCGACCTCGACGCGCAGGCTGCCGCCCGCCGTCTCCGGATCGTAGTCCATGCGCACCCGGATGGAGCCGGTTTCGGTGAACTTGAGCGCGTTGCTGACGAGGTTCGACAGGACCTGGCGCAGACGCGCGGGATCGGTCACCACCCAGTCCGGCACCGCCTCCACGACCTCGGCGGTAAGTTCCAGCCCCTTGCGCTCGGCGCCGGGCGCCATCAGTTTGACCACCTCGCGCACGATGGCACGCGGCTCGACGTCCTCGGCGTTCAGACGGACCTGGCTCGCCTCGAGCTTCGAGAAGTCGAGGATGTCGTTGAGGATCGCGAGCAGCCCGTGCGCCGAGCTCTGCGCGACCCTCGCCCGCTCGCGCTGCCTGGCCGACAGCGGCTCGCCGAGCATCAGGTCGAGCATGCCGAGCACCCCGCTCATCGGCGTGCGGATCTCGTGGCTCATCGCCGCGAGGAACTGCGACTTGGCCGCGGTCGCGGCTTCGGCCTCGGCCCGGCGCTCGTCGAGCTCCTGCTGGCGCTCCACATCGGCGGTCATGTCCCAGACCAGCCCGACCAGCCGGTCCGACCCGTCGGCGCCGCGGTGCCGCGCCGCGGTGTCGCGAATGTGGCGGACGCTGCCGTCGGGGCGCACGACCCGGTAGTCCTGCGCGAAGTGCCCGTCTCCGGCCAACGCCGCATCCGCCGCCGCATCCGCCCGCGCCCGGTCCTCGGGATGGATCGCGCGCGTCCAGTCGTCGGGCCCGAAGGGTCCCTGCCGGTCACCGGCACCCATCAGCTCGCGGGCCCGGTCGTCCCACAGCAGCGAGCCGGTCTTCAGATCCACGTCCCAGACCCCGATCTTCGAGGCTGAAAGCGCGAAGTCGAGCCGCCAGGACAGGCGGGCGAGCTCCGCCTCGCGCTCCTGGATCGTCGCGAGCTTCCTCTGGCGCGAGGCGGCAAGCCGCGCCACCCCCAGGATCGGCACCACGATCAGGAGGGCCGCCAGCGCGAAGAACGCCCGCATCCGCCAGACCCCGGGCATATCCGGCCAGCCGCCCCGGGGGACCGCGATCATCTGCCACGTACCCACCGGCAGGTCCACCATCGCGGCCACCGGCTCTCGCCAGACCAGCGCGGGTTCGCCGAAGATCACGCTGCCCGCGACCGCGGGTCCGTCGCGGCCGATCAGCGCGACCTCGACCGGCAGGTCGTCGCGGGTGAGCCCGCTCGCCGCGAAGAAGGCCGCGGGATCGATCACCGCCGCGACCACGCCCCAGAACCGCTGCGCCCCGGCCTCGGGTCCTTCCACGAAGACCGGCGCATGCACCAGGAAAGCCTCGCCGCCGTATGCCAGATCGAACGGGCCGTCGAAGATCGCGGTACCGGTGTCGCGGGCCAGCAGCGCCAGCGCCTCCTGCTCCGGCGCTGTGCGCATGTCGAAGCCGAGCGCGGCCTCGCTGCCCTCGAGCGGATAGAGGCGCGAGATCACGAGATCGGGCAGGGCCGCGATGTGCAGCACCTCGCGCGCGCCGCCGATCAGCCCCGCGCCCAGACGTGCGAACTCGTCCTGGCCGAGGTCGGGGCGGAACGCCACCACGCCCGCGAGGCCGCGCGCGACCTGGATGTCGGCGTCGATGCGCGCCTGAACATCGGCACGCAGCAGGTCGAGCTTCTCGGCGGCCTCAGCCCGGCTCGAGCGCCGGAACGCCTCGCGGCTCTGGTTCTCGTTGAGCGCGGCGAGCCCGCCCACGACCACCAGCGCAATCAGGGCTGAAGCATAGGACAGGTTTAGAGCCGAGCGGCCCGCTGTCGCCAGAGGCTTCATCATCCGGGTTCCCTCGCCTCACGATCTGCCGAGGCTCAAGAGCGTTATACGGCAAGGCTTAACCAACCCGAAATGGAGTTTTCGGCCCCCCGCGAGGCCGGAACCCTGCGCTACTGCCCGGTGCGCACCGTCGTCCACAGCCGCGTCATCAGCCGGTCGGTCCGCGCATCGCGCAGCACCGTGGGGAAGAGCTTGGCGCGCACCTCCTGCGGCGGGAAGATCGCGGGGTCGGCGGCGATCTGTGGATCGACCAGCGGCATCGCGGCCTCGTTGGCGTTGGCGTACCAGACGTAGTTGGTGATGTCGGCGGTGATCTGCGGGTTCATCACGAAGTCGATGAACTTCAGCGCCGCTTCCGGGTTCGGCGCGTCCGCCGGGATCGCCAGCATGTCGAACCATTGCTGCGCGCCCTCCGAAGGCACGGAATAGCCGATTTCGGCTCCGGTTGCCGCTTCCTCCGCCCTTGCCGCCGCAATGAACACGTCGCCGGAGAAGCCCACCGAGACGCAGACCTCGCCGTTCGCGAGATCGGAGATGTATTGCGAGTTGTGGAAGTAGCGCACGTAGGGCCGGATCGCCTCGACCGCCGCGGCGGCGGCCTCGAGATCCTCGGGCGCCGAGCTGGTCGGATCGCGCCCGAGCCAGGCCAGCGCCGCGGGCAGCATGTCGGTCGGACTGTCGAGGAGCGTGATGCCGCAATCGGCGAGCTCTGCGGCATTGGCGGGATCGAAGATCAACGACCAGCTGTCCGTGGGCGCGTCCTCGCCCAGCCGCTCCTCGACCGCGGCGACGTCGTAGCCGAGCCCGGTGGTGCCCCACATGTAGATGACCGCGTGCTCGTTGCCTTCGTCGTACTTCGCCGCCGCGGCCATCAGGCTCTCGTCCATGTTGGCGAGGTTCGGCAGCTTCGACTTGTCGAGCGGCTGGTAGACCCCCGCCATCACCTGCCGCTGCAGGAACTGCGAGGTCGGCACCACCACGTCGTAGCCGGAATTGCCGGCGAGCAGCTTCGCCTCCAGCGTCTCGTTGGAATCGTAGACGTCGTAGATGACGTCGATGCCGGTCTCGGCCTCGAATTTCTCGATCGTGTCCTCGGCGATGTAGTCCGACCAGTTGTAGACATGCAGCTCGCCACCCTGCGCCAGCACCGGCCCCGCCGCGAGCGCCGCCAGCGCCGTCAGCGTCCAACCCGTTTTCATCGTCATGCTTCGCTTCCCCGTTGTTGTCTCACGCCCCCAGGCGATCGCGCAGACCATACCACCACGAGCCGAGCACGGAATAGGGCACGCGAAACCGCCGCCCGCCCGGGAACGGCACCCAGGGCACCGCAGCGAAGGCGTCGAACCTCTCGGTGTCGCCCGCGATCGCCTGGCCGAGGATACGCCCGTAGAGGTGGCTGCCCACCACCCCGTGCCCGCTGTAGCCGTGCGCGTAGTACGTCCGTGGCCCCAGCCGCCCCATCTGCGGCACCCGGCTGAAGGACAGCGCGCAGTTCCCCGACCAGGCGTGATCGACGCGCACGCCCCGCAAGTACGGGAACAGCTTCTCGAGGTTCGGCCGCAGCTTGGCCCTCACGTCCGCGGGATCCGTGCCGCCGTAGACCGTGCCGCCGCCAAAGAGCAGCCGCCCGTCCGCCGACAGCCGGTAGTAGTCGAGGATGTAGCGCACGTCCTCCACGCAAATGTCGGTCGGCAGCACCTGCCGCGCCCGCGCCCCCAGCGGCTCGGTCGCGATCATCTGCGTCGAGAACGGCATCACGCGGTTCTCCAGCTCCGGCACCACCCCCGCGAGATAGGCGTTGCCCGCGAGCACCAGTGCCTCCGCCCGCACCCGGCCCCGCGCCGTCACCGCCACCGGCCGGCCGGCCGCCTCCTCGATCCGCACCACCGGGCTTTCCTCGAAGATCGCCCCGCCCAACCGCTCCAACGCCGCGGCCTGCCCCAGCGCGAGGTTCAGCGGGTGCATGTGCCCGCCCGCGCGGTCGATCATGCCGCCCGCATAGGCTTCGGTCCCGACATGCGCGCGGATGCCCTCGCGGTCCAGCATCTCGAACGTGTCCGCACCGTGCCGGGCCCAGAGCGCCTTCTTCGCCGCCAGCTCGCGCAGCTGGCGACCGTTGAAGGCGGCGAAGATGTTGCCCTCCTTCAGGTCGCAGTCGATGCCGTACCTCGCCACCCGCTCGCGGATGAGCCTGCCTCCTTCCTGGACCACCGAGCCCACGAAATCGGCAGTCTCGCGCCCATAGCGCGCCTCGATCCGCTCGAGGCTCGCGTTCAGCCCGCCGACGATCTGCCCGCCGTTGCGCCCCGAGGCCCCCCAGCCGACCCGCGCGGCCTCGAGCACGACGACCCGCCGCCCCGCCTCCGCCAGCTCCAGCGCCGCGGAGAGCCCCGTGAACCCCGCGCCCACCACGCAGACATCCGCCGCGATCTCGCTCGCGAGCGGCGGCCGCGGCGGCGCAGGATGCGCCGAGGCCGCATAGTAGCTGTCGGGATAGGCCGTGCCCGCCGGCTCGGTCACGCCACCAGCTCCGCGAACCGGCCCGGCCCGATGTTCGACCCGCAGGCGATCAGCCCTACGCGCTTGCCCCGGCAGGTCGCGTGCAGCGGCCCGAGCAGCCCCGCCAGCGAGGCCGCGCAGGCGGGCTCGGCCATCAGCTTCAGCCCCGCGATCATCGCCCGCATCGCCGCCCTGAGCTCGTCGTCCTCGACCCGGACCACCGCGTCCACGTACCGGCGCGCGAGCGCGAACGAGCCCGGCAACGCCATCGGCGCCGCGAGGCTGTCGGCGATGGTCTGCGCCCGCTCCAGCCGCACCGGCCGCCCCGCCTCGAACGAGCGCGCCAGCGCATCCGCGCCCATCGGCTCGACGCCGATCACCTCGATGCCGGGCACGGCCGCCTTGAAGGCCGCGGCCATGCCGGCGATCAGTCCGCCGCCGCCCACCGGCAGGATCACCACCTCGAGGCCTGCGCATTGTTCCGCGAATTCCGCGCCACAGGTGGCACCGCCCAGCACCATCGCCGGCGCCTCGAACGGATGCAGCACCGTGCGCCCTTCGGCGGCGGCGATCCGGTCCATCTCGGCGAAGGCCTCGTGGAAGCCCGCGCACAGATGCACCTCCGCCCCCATCGTGCGGCAGAAGTCGATGCGCACCGGATCGGCGGTGGCCGGCATGGTGATCACCGCCCCCAAGCCGGCCTCGCGCGCAGCCCAGGAGACCGCCATCGCGTGGTTGCCGCCGCTCGCCGCCACCACGCCGGCCGCGCGCGCCGCCGCGGCGCGCGCCTCGACCGCGAGCAGCGCGCCCCGCGCCTTGAACGAGCCCGCGTGCTGAAACAGCTCGAGCTTGGTCGTGGCCTCGCAGCCCTCGGGCAGCAGGCGGACCACCGCCTCCTGCCCGAGCCGCACCACCGGCGTGTCGATGATCCGCCCCGCGAGCCGCGCCCGCGCGCCCTCGATCTCGGCAGGCGTGATCTCCGGCCAGGTCCTGGGCGTTCCCATCAAACCGTCTCCAGATAGGTTTCGTGCTCGAAGGCGCTGATCTGGCGCGAGAAGACCTGAAGCTCCTGCTTCTTCATCCCCAGATAGGTCTCGCGCAGGATCGGCGCGAAGACCTTGGCCATTGCCGGGCTCGTCTCGAAGGCCTCGATGGCGCGCTTCCAGTCGGTCGGCAGCGTCGCCCCCGCGCTCGCATCCTGGGTCGGCCGCAGCGGCTCGGGCGGCACGATCCCCCGCTCCATGCCTTCGAGCGCCGCCCCCAGGATCGCCGCCAGCACCAGATAGGGGTTGGCGTCCGCGCCGGCGACCCGATGCTCGATCCGTCGCGCGCCGGTGGGGCCGCCGGGCACCCGCACCGCCGCGGCGCGCGTCTCGTAGCCCCAGCAGACCTCCGAGGGGCTGTGCGCGTTCGGCTGCAGCCGCCGGTAGGAGTTGCGGTGCGGCGCGAAGATCAGGCTCGACCCCCGCATCGCCTCGAGCACGCCGCCGATCGCGTGGCGCATCGTCTGCGTTCCCTCGGCCCCGCCGTTGTCGAAGACGTTGCGCCCCGCGCGGTCGATCAGGCTGAAATGCACGTGGAAGCCGTTGCCGGCCCGGTCGAGGAACGGCTTGGCCATGAAGCTCGCCGCCAGCTCGTACTTGCGGGCGATCCCCTTGACGAACCGCTTGAAATACAGCGCGTCGTCAGCTGCCTTCAGCGGGTCGGCGACATGCAGCAGATTGATCTCGAACTGCCCGCCGCCGTTCTCGGAGATCGCGCTGTCGACGGGGATCCCGTGCGCGTCGCAGGCGGCGTAGACATCGGTGAAGAACGCCTCGAAATGGTCGAGGTCGTCGATGCACAGCGCGCCGTCGCCGTCGAGGATCTTGTGGGTGACCGGGCTCTTGGGCGGCATCGGCACCTCGCCGGAGGTGTCCACCAGGTAGAACTCCAGCTCCGTCGCCACCACCGGCGTCAGCCCCAGCGCTTCGAACCGCGCGCAGACGGCGGCCAGCGCCTGCCGCGGGTCGCCGAGGAAGGGGCTGCCATCCTCCTGCTGCATCCACAGCGGCATCAGCGCCGTCGGCGCGCCGAGCCAGCTCATCGGCAGGAACCCGCGGCCCGTCGGCGCGCAGCGCCCATCGACGTCGCCCTTCTCGAAGACCAGCGGGTTGCCCGCCACGTCCTCGCCCCAGATGTCGAGGCAGGCGATCGAATAGGGCATCCGCATTCCGCCCTCGAGCACCTTGCCCGCCTGGGCCACCGGCACGCGCTTGCCGCGCAGGATGCCGTTCAGATCGCAAACCGCCGCGCGCAGGCTGGAGATCTCCGGCCGCGCCTCCAGCCACGCCAATGCCTCCGCCGTCACCACCCATGCCCTCCCTGACCGCCGCCCCTGCTACCACCGCGCCCGCGCCGCGCCAAGCCGGGGGATTGCAGGCGGGCGCCGCCTCCGCTCTTATGGAGGCGACCCCCTCCGGGAGCCTATCATGTCCGACGCGCATGTCTTTGACGCCACCGCCTGCACGCTGGGCGAGGGCCCGTTCTGGGCCGAGGGGCGGCTCTGGTGGTTCGACATCCTCGGCCGCCGCCTCTACGCCAGCGACGGGACGGTGACCCGGCACTGGCCCCTCGAGGAGCACCATTCGGCCGGCGGCATCCTTGAGATGGGCGGGCTGCT
>JBBQRM010000039.1:0-12185 GCA_038214855.1 Rhodobacterales bacterium
GGCCCAAAGCCTTTCCGTCCTTTGCCGGGTCCTTTCCCGGGCCGGATCAGCCAAGTGTCCGGTGGACACTTGGCCCGGACCGTTGCCTGGAGCCGTAAGGCGGAGGGCAAGGGGGGTGCAGAATTTGCAAGCGTAGCAATCGGGGCGCGCACGCCCGGGCGGGTGCGAGAACTCGCGCCCGCCAAGGGGCGGGCGGGCGCGCCCCGATTTGTCACGGGACAAATCGGGACAGGCAAGAAAAGGGTGGGAACGATCCGAAAAAGCGTGCCGGCCCGCGTTGTTTGCACGCGCCGGGCATTGTAGGGTCGCCGCGGAATTGACCGAAGGTGGCCGACTTGACGAACCCAAACCCCCTCATTCTCGCGCTTTCCCCCGCCCGCACCGCCGAGGCCGACGAGGCGGCATTGCGGCATGCGCGCGGGCTCGGCTTCGACCACGTGCTGTTGAGCGCGACCGCGCCGTTGCGCGCGCAGGAGGAGGCGGTCTCGGGGCTGAAACCCGCGATCGACGCTGCGGCACGCGCGGGGCTCGAGGTGCTGGTGCGGCTCCGGCTCGACCTGTTCGACCTCGACCATCCGGCGGTCGCCGAGCGGCCGGACGCCTTTTCGATCCGCCGCGAGACGACGCTGGCGCGCCCCATCGATCCGCGCAATCCGGCGCCGGCGGCGGGGACCGCGCGCGCGCGCCTGCGGCTCGCGGATGCCGCGGCCCTCGTGCGGCCGCTGCTCGAGGGGCGGCTGCGCAACTTCATGGTGGAGGGCGCCTCTGGCTTCGTCATCGACCAGCCCGAGGCCGCGGCGGCGGAGTTCTACGCCGAGCTGATCGGCAGCCTGCGCAAGAAGCGGCGCGGCGTGGTCTTCATCGGCGCGACGCCGGGCCTGCCGCGGGAGGCCGCGCGGGTGCTGAGCGGCTGCTGCGGCTTCGATCACCTCGTCTCCTCGCTCGCCTGGTGGGACATGAAGGCGGGTTGGCTCGTCGAGGAGCACGAGGCGCTGCGCACCCAGGCGCCGCTCGTCGCCGAGATCACCCCCGACGCGGCGCGGCGGGCTTCCGACCCGGCGGCGGCCGGCCGGCTGCTGCGGCTCGCGGCGGCGCTGGGGGCGGGCATGATCGTGCCCGAGGAGATGCTGGCGCGCGGGCCCGAGGTCGAGGCCGCCTGCTTCGCCGCACTCGAGATCGCCGCCGTGACCGGACGGTTCCGCGGGGAGATGCGGCTGCTGGGCAGCGGTGACGGCGCGACGGCACTCGCCATCGCCGACACGCCGGACATGCGCGAGGCGCGCGAGGGGCTGCTGGTTCTGGTGAACCCCGGCCCCGAGCCTGCACCGCTGGACGCGCTGACCGTGAACGCGCTGTCGGGGCTGCCGATGCAGGACTTCCGGCCGCTCACCAGCGACGGCGCGGCCTTCGCGCCGCTCGCGCCCGCCGAGACGCGGGTCCTGCTGGCGGGCCGTGCGAAGCCGGTGGCGTCGCGGATGAAGGCCGGGCGCGCGACGGCGAGTGCCGCGACCCAGGCGGCGCGGCTGGTGGTCGAGAACCTGACGCCCGCGGTCGAGGGCGGCGACTTCGCGGTCAAGCGGGTGATCGGGGACACGGTCGAGGTCGAGGCGGACGTCTTCGCCGACGGCCACGAGGAGCTCGCCGCCGAGGTGCTGTGGCGCCCGATCGACGAGCGGCGCTGGCGGACGGCGCGGATGCGCCATGCCGGCAACGACCGCTGGGAGGCGTCGTTCCGGCTGGACCGGCTGGGGCGGCACGAGTTCACCGTCGAGGGCTGGCTCGACCGCTTCGGCGGCTTCCGGCGCGACTTCGGCAAGAAGGTCGAGGCGGGTGTCGCCACGCCCGGCGACTTTCTCGAGGGAAGGGCGCTGATCGAGGCCGCGGCGGCGCGCACGAGCGGCGGGCTCAAGGCACGGCTGCAGGCGAGCCTGCGCCAGATCGACGAGGCGCGCGACGAGACGGCGCGCGCCCGCCTGCTGCGCGCCGAGCCGCTGGCGCGCGCGATGGACCAGGCGGACGACAGGCCGCATGCGCTGCGCGCCTCCCCGCAGCTGCTGGACGCCGAGCGGCTGGCGGCGCGGTTCTCGAGCTGGTACGAGCTCTTCCCTCGCTCGCAGACCGAGGACAAGGCGCGGCACGGCACCTTCGCCGACGTGATCTCGCGGATGCCGGCGGTGCGCGAGATGGGGTTCGACACGCTCTACTTTCCGCCGATCCACCCGATCGGCACCTCGAACCGCAAGGGGCCGAACAACACGCTGACGCCCGAGCCGACCGACCCCGGCAGCCCCTATGCGATCGGCGCGCCCGACGGGGGACACGACGCGATCCATTCCGAGCTCGGCAGCTTCGAGGACTTCCGCGCGATGGTCGCGGCGGCGGCGGAGAACGGGCTCGAGATCGCGCTCGACGTCGCGATCAACTGCTCGCCGGACCATCCCTGGCTCAAGAAGCATCCCGGCTGGTTCGCCTGGCGCCCGGATGGGTCGCTGAAATACGCCGAGAACCCGCCGAAGAAGTATCAGGACATCGTCAACGTCGACTTCTACGCGGATGCGGCGATGCCCGACCTGTGGATCGGGCTGCGCGACGTGCTGCTGCTGTGGGTGCGCGAGGGGGTCAAGACCTTCCGCATCGACAACCCGCATACCAAGCCGCTGCCGTACTGGGAATGGGTGATCGGCGAGATCCGCGGCGCCCACCCCGAGGTGATCTTCCTGTCGGAGGCCTTCACCAAGCCCAAGGTGATGTACCGGCTGGCCAAGGCCGGCTTCTCGCAATCCTACACCTACTTCACCTGGCGCACCACCAAGGCGGAGCTGACGGAATACATCACCGAGCTGACGACGACCGCGCCCAAGGAGTTCTTCCGGCCGCATTTCTTCGTCAACACGCCCGACATCAACCCGGTGTTCCTGCAGACCTCGGGGCGGCCGGGATTCCAGATCCGCGCGGCACTCGCCGCGACGCTGTCGGGGCTCTTCGGCGTCTATTCGGGCTTCGAGCTGTGCGAGAGCGCCCCCCTGCCGGGGCGCGAGGAGTATCTGGACAGCGAGAAGTTCGAGATCCGGCCCCGCGACTGGCAGGCGCCGGGCAACATCATCTGGGACATCACGCTTCTCAACACCGCGCGGAGGACCTATCCCGCCTTGCAGACGCATCTGAACACGGTCTTCCACAACGCCTGGAATGACAACATCATCTTCTACGGCAAGCCCGCGCCCGGCGGCGCCGAGATGATCCTCGTCGCGATCAATCTCGACCCGCACAGCCCGCAGGAGGCGGATTTCGAGCTGCCCCTGTGGGAATTCGGCCTGCACGACGGCGCGAGCGTCGATGTCGAGGATCTCGCCACCCAGGAGCGCTTCGTGTGGACCGGCAAGGGCCAGCACATGCGGCTCGAGCCCGACCGGCCCTATCGGCTGTGGAAGATCCGGCCGGCGGAGGCGCATTATGTCTGAGGCGCTGCCGACCGACGATCCGACCTGGTACAAGGATGCGGTGATCTACCAGCTGCACGTGAAGTCGTTCTTCGACGCCAACGACGACGGCATCGGCGACTTCAAGGGGCTGATCGACAAGCTCGACTACATCGCCGATCTCGGCGTGACGGCGATCTGGCTGCTGCCGTTCTACCCCAGCCCGCGGCGCGACGACGGCTACGACATCTCGGACTATTACGGGGTGAGCCCGGATTACGGCACGATCGAGGATTTCCGCGCCTTGGTCGAGGCGGCGCACGAGCGCAACATCCGGGTGATCACCGAGCTGATCATCAACCACACCTCCGACCAGCACCCCTGGTTCCAGGCGGCGCGAAAGGCGCCCGCAGGCTCGCCCGAGCGGGATTACTACGTCTGGTCCGACACCGACGAACGCTACACGGGCACGCGGATCATCTTCCTCGACACCGAGAAGTCGAACTGGGCCTGGGACGAGGAGGCGGGCGCCTATTTCTGGCACCGCTTCTACTCGCACCAGCCGGATCTCAATTTCGACAACCCCGCGGTGCTCGAGGAGGTGCTGAAGGTGATGCACTTCTGGTGCGACGCGGGCGTGGACGGGCTGAGGCTCGACGCGATCCCGTATCTGATCGAGCGCGAGGGCACGTCGAACGAGAACCTGCCCGAGACCCACGCGATCCTGAAGAAGATCCGTGCCGATCTCGACAAGCACTATCCGGGGCGGCTGCTGCTCGCCGAGGCCAACATGTGGCCCGAGGACACGCAGCAGTATTTCGGCGAGACCGGCGACGAATGCCACATGGCGTTCCACTTCCCGCTGATGCCGCGGATGTACATGGCGGTGGCGCAGGAGGACCGCTTTCCGATCACCGACATCATGCGCCAGACCCCGGACATTCCGGAACAGTCGCTATGGGCGATCTTCCTGCGCAACCACGTCGAGCTGACGCTCGAAATGGTCACGGACGCCGAGCGCGACTATCTGTGGAACACCTATGCCTCGGACCGGCGGGCGCGGATCAACCTCGGGATCCGGCGCAGGCTCGCGCCGCTGCTGGAGCGCGACCGGCGGCGGGTGGAGCTGCTCCACGCGCTGCTGCTCTCCATGCCCGGCACGCCGGTCATGTATTACGGCGACGAGATCTCGATGGGCGACAACATCTTCCTCGGCGACCGCGACGGGGTGCGCACGCCGATGCAATGGTCGCCCGACCGCAACGGCGGTTTCTCACGCGCCGATCCGGCGGCGCTGACGCTGCCGGTGATCCAGGATCCGCTCTACGGCTACGACAGCGTCAACGTCGAGGCCCAGCACCGCGACGGCCATTCGATGCTGAACTGGCTGAAGCGGATGCTCGCGGTGCGCAAGCAGTACCAGGCCTTCGGCCGGGGGACGCAGACCTTCCTGCGTCCGCGCAACCGCAAGATCCTCGCCTATCTGCGCGAATACGGCGACGAGACGATCCTGTGCGTCGCGAACCTGTCGCGCACCGCGCAGGCCTGCGAGCTCGACCTGTCGGCGCAATCGGGCGCGACGCCGGTCGAGCTGACCGGCGGCATCGCCTTTCCCTCGGTCGGCACGCTGCCCTATCTGCTGACGATGCCGCCCTACGCCTTCTACTGGTTCCGGCTCGCGGCCGATGTCGAGGCGCCCAGCTGGAGCTCGAGCGCGCCGCCCTCGGAGGTCGAGCACCAAACCTTCGTGCTGCGCCCCGCGCTCGAGGACGTTGTCCAGGGGGGAAACCGGGGAGTGCTCGAGCGCGAGATCCTGCCCGATTACGTGGCCCAGCGCCGCTGGTTCGGCTCGAAGAACGCGCGCATCCTGAGGACCGAGGTCGCGCGCTCGGCGCGCTTCCCTGGCGGGGCCGACGTGATGCTGGCCGAGATCGCGGTGACGACCGAGGAGGGGTCGAGCACCTACGCCCTGCCGCTCGGCATCGCCTGGGAGGGTGACAACCAGGGGCCGTTCGCGCCCAATCTCGCGCTGGCGCGTGCCCGGCGGGGGCGGCATGTGGGGCTGCTGACTGACGGGTTCACGCTGGTCGATTTCCCCAAGGCGGTGGTCGCGGCCTTTCGCGACGGCGCGCGGCTGAGCGTGGCGGACGGCGAGATCGTCTTCGACGCGACGCACGAGTTCGACCTCGACGGCGACGCCCCGGTCGAATGGCTGGCGGCGGAGCAGTCCAACAGCACGCTGATCCTCGGCGAGCGCGCCGTGGTGAAGCTGTTGCGCCGGATCGAGCCGGGCATCCATCCCGAGGTGGAGATGACCGGCCACCTGCGCACCAAGGGCTACGGGAACGTGCCGCCGCTCTTGGGCGAGGTGCGACGGGTGGCCGAGGATGGCACGCCGCACACGCTGATGCTGGCGCAGGGCTTCGTGCGCAACCAGGGCGATGCCTGGCGCTGGACGCTCGACGCACTCGCGCGGGCCGCGACCGAGCCCGCCTCGCCCGAGACCGAGGACAACCCCGTCGGCACCTACGACAATTTCGCCGCGACCCTGGGCACCCGGCTCGCGGCGATGCATGCGCTTCTGGCCGAGCCGTCGGACGATCCGGCCTTCGCGCCGGAAGCCTTCAGCGCGGCGGATTGCGCGACGCTGGCCGCGCGGGTGACGGCGCAGGTCGAGGAGGCCATCGGCCACATCGGCCGGGCGGAGCTCGGCTCGGAGGATGGGCGCGCGCAGGCGGCCTATCTCGCCGACAATCGCGCGGCGCTGGCCGAGCGGATCGAGGCGATAGCCAAGGGCGCCGAGGGGACCATGCGCACCCGCATCCACGGCGACCTGCATCTGGGCCAGATTCTGGTGACGGGGGCGGACGTGGTCTTCATCGACTTCGAGGGCGAGCCCGCGCGGAGCATGGACGAGCGCCGCGCCAAGGACCTCGCGGTGCGCGACGTCGCCGGCATCCTGCGCTCGTTCGGCTATGCGGCGGCGGCGGCGCGGCGCGATCTGCCGGCGCTGTCGGAGACCGACCAGGAGCGGGCGGAGGTTCTGTTCGCCCGTTTCGAGACCCAGGCCTCCGCCCGCTTCCTCGAAGCCTATGCCGCGGCTGCGCCTGCGCTGTCGCCGGAGCTGACCGATCTGCTGGTGCTCGAGAAGGCCGCCTACGAGATCCGCTACGAGGCGGCCAACCGGCCCGACTGGCTGCCCATTCCGCTCGCCGGGCTGGCGGCCGCCGCCCGACGCATGATGACAGGAGAGACGGCATGAGCGTGCTCGACGACGGCCTGGCGGGGATCGCGGCGGAGGTGGTCTCGGGCCGGCTGACCGACCCGTTCGCCCTCTTCGGACCGCACGAACAGGGCGAGGCCTGGGTGCTTCGCAGCTTCCAGCCGGGGGCCGAGGCCGTCGAGGTCATCGCCCGCGACGACGGTGCCTCGCTCGCGCGGCTCGAGGAGGTGTCGGAGGGGCTCTTCGCCGGCACGCTCGAGCGCGACGTGCCCTATCTTCTGCGCATCACCTGGCCCGGGACGGTGCAGGAGATCGAGGACCCCTATGCCTTTGGCCTCCTGCTCGGCGATCTCGATCTGTATCTGATCAGCGAGGGCAGCCACTGGGACCTCGGGCGGCGCTTCGGCGCGCAGCCGCAGACGGTCGAGGATTTGACGGGGGTGCTCTTCAGCGTCTGGGCGCCGAACGCGCGCCGGGTCTCGGTGGTGGGCGACTTCAACAACTGGGACGGGCGGCGGCACCCGATGCGACTGCGCCATGGCGCGGGCGTCTGGGAGCTGTTCCTGCCCCGGCTCAATCCCGGCGAGCGCTACAAGTTCGAGGTGGCGGGTGCGGACGGGGCGATCACCCAGCGCGCCGATCCGGTGGCGCGCGCCACCGAAATGCCGCCGGGGACCGCTTCGATCGTGGCGCCGCCGCCGGATTACCGCTGGACCGACGACGACTGGATGGCGGGCCGAGGCCACGCGCACCGGCCGGAGGCGCCGATCTCGATCTACGAGGTGCATGCGGGCTCGTGGCTGCGGCCCGACGCGCATGCGGGCGCGCATTACGACTGGGAGGCGCTCGCGTCGCGGCTGATCCCCTACGTGGCCGATCTCGGCTTCACCCATGTCGAGTTGATGCCGATCATGGAGCATCCGTTCGGCGGTTCCTGGGGGTACCAGCCGCTCGGGCAGTTCGCACCCTCCGCACGCTTCGGCAGCCCGGAAGGCTTCGCGCGCTTCGTCGACGAGTGCCACCGCGCCGGGATCGGCGTGATCCTCGACTGGGTTCCGGCGCATTTCCCCTCCGACGCGCACGGGCTCGCGACCTTCGACGGTACGCATCTCTACGAGCATGCCGACCCGCGCGAGGGGTTCCACCAGGACTGGAACACGCTGATCTATAACCTTGGGCGCAAGGAGGTTTCGGGGTTCCTGCTCGCGAGCGCGATGTGGTGGCTCAAGGAGTTCCACATCGACGGGCTGCGCGTCGATGCGGTCGCCTCGATGCTCTACCGCGACTACAGCCGCAAGGCCGGCGAATGGGTGCCCAACAAATACGGCGGCCGGGAGAACCTCGAGTCGGTCGAGTTCCTGAAGCGGCTCAACCTGCTGACCGCCGAGCACGCGCCGGGGGCGATGACGTTGGCCGAGGAGAGCACCGCCTGGCCGGGCGTCACCGCGCCGGTGAGCGAGGGGGGCCTCGGGTTCAACTACAAGTGGAACATGGGCTGGATGCACGACACGCTCCAATATCTCGAGCGCGACCCGATCCACCGCTCCTGGCACCACGACGAGATGACCTTCGGCCTGGTCTATGCCTTCTCGGAGCGCTTCGTGCTGCCGCTCAGCCACGACGAGGTGGTGCACGGCAAGGGTTCGCTGATCCGCAAGATGCCGGGCGACCGCTGGCGCAAGTTCGCGAACCTGCGGGCGTATTTCGCTTTCATGTGGACCCAGCCCGGCAAGAAGCTGCTGTTCATGGGTGGCGAGATCGCGCAGGACCGCGAGTGGAGCCACGATGCGCAGGTGGACTGGAACCTGCTGGGCGAGGCAGAACACGCCGGTGTCCAGCGCGTGGTACGCGACCTCAACCAGCTCTACCGCGAGGCGCCGGCGCTGCACCGCAGCGACGCCGACCCCTCGGGCTTCCAGTGGATCGTCGGCGACGACCGCGCGAACAGCGTCTTCGCTTGGGTTCGACGCACATCCGGCGAGCCGCCGGTGGTGGTTGCGCTCAACATGTCGGCCGCGCCGCACCACGGCTACCGCATCGGGCTGCCGCATGGCGGACGCTGGCGGGAGACCTTCAACTCCGACAGCGCCATCTACGGCGGCTCGGGCGCCGGCAACGGTGGTGCTGTCGAGGCGCAGGAGTGGTCGAGCCACGGCTTCCCGGCTTCCGCCGAGGTGACGCTGCCGCCGCTGGGGGCCGTCGTGCTTCAGCCCTGAAGGCGGCATCGGCCCTTGCGGTGGCCCGGAACCTCCGGTCGCCGCAGCGGTTGTGCGCCTGACCTCTCCCTCCTGCGACGCGAGTGCTGCCGATGACCCAATCGCCGACGATCGAGACCCCCGCCGCGGCCGACGCGGATCGCTGGGGGCCGCAGATCCTCGAAGGCGGGCGGGTGCGCTTCCGCCTCTGGGCGCCGGACCTCGAGCGGCTTAAGCTCGAGGTTGACGGCCGCGCGGATGTCGAGATGGTGCGCGCGGCGGATGGCTGGTTCGCCGCCGAGGCCGAGGCGGGGCAGGGCACGCGCTACCGCTTCCGCATCTCGAGCGATCTCGCGGTGCCCGATCCGGCCTCGCGGGCGCAGGCGGGCGGGGTACACGGCTGGAGCGTCGTCACCGCCCCCGGCGCCTATTCCTGGCGCAACACCGGCTGGCGCGGACGGCCCTGGCACGAGGCGGTGGTCTACGAGCTTCACGCGGGTCTGCTCGGCGGCTTCGACGGCGTGGCCAGGCGGCTCGCGGGGCTGAAGGCGCTGGGGATCACGGCGGTGCAGCTGATGCCGGTCGCGGATTTTTCGGGCTCCCGCAATTGGGGTTACGACGGGGTGCTGCCCTATGCGCCCGCCGAGGCCTACGGGGCGCCGGAGGCGCTGAAGGCGCTGGTCGATGCCGCGCACGGGCTGGGGCTGATGGTGTTCCTCGACGTGGTCTACAACCACTTCGGCCCGGACGGGAATTACCTCGGCGCCTATGCATCGGATTTCTTCGACGCCGAGACCCACACGCCCTGGGGGGCCGCGGTCGCGGTACACCGGCCGCCGGTGGCGCGGTTCTTCATCGACAACGCGTTGATGTGGCTCGACGAATTCCGCCTCGACGGCTTGCGGTTCGACGCGGTGCATGCGATCGGCGACGACGCCTTCCTCGACGCGATGGGGCATGACATTCGGGCGCAGCTCGGGGAGCGGCACATTCACCTGATCCTCGAGAACGAGGCGAACGACGCGGACCGGCTGGCGGGGCCCTACGATGCCCAGTGGAACGATGATTTCCACAATGCGATGCACGTGCTGCTCACCGGCGAGACGCTGAGCTATTACGCGGATTTCGCCGAGATGCCGGCCGAGAAGCTGGCGCGGTCGCTGCGCGAGGGATTCATCTATCAGGGCGAGGCCTCCGCCAATCACGGCGGCAAGCCGCGGGGCAAGCCGAGCGCGCATCTGCCGCCGACCGCCTTCGTGAACTTCCTCCAGAACCACGACCAGGTCGGCAACCGCGCGATGGGCGAGCGGCTGAGCGTGCTCGTCGATGCGACCCGGCTGCGCGCCGCCGCGGCACTGATGCTGCTCGCGCCCGGCGTGCCGATGCTGTTCATGGGCGAGGAGACAGGGTCGCGGACGCCGTTCCTGTTCTTCACCGATTTCCACGACGAGCTCGCCGACGCGGTGCGCGAGGGCAGGCGTCGGGAGTTCGCGAAGTTCCCCGCCTTCTCCGATCCTGCGCGCCGCGAGACCATCCCCGACCCGAACGCCGTCGCGACTTTCGAGACCTCGCGCCCCGAACCGGGCCCGGAGGCGGCGGTGTGGCGCGACTTTTATGCGCAGCTCATCGCGCTGCGGCATGCGCGGATCGTCCCGCATCTGCCGGGGGCGCAGGCGCTGGGATCGGCTGTGCTGGGTGAGGCCGCCGTCCGGGCGCAATGGTGGCTCGGAGATGGCTCGACGTTGACGCTTCTCGTCAATCTCGGGTCTCAAGAGGTTGACGACGTTGGAGAAGATGCGGGAGAGATCGTGTTCAGGGACGGTGACGCCGCGCGCGGAGCCGGCCTCACGGCCTGGCTGGCCTCGGCATGAGCGCGGGCCTGCACCGGCTCGCCGGCGATGCCGGACTGATGCTGGAGTGGGAGGATGCCCATGGCGAGATGCAGACCGTGGGCGACGCGACGCTCGAGCGCGTGCTCGCGGCGATGGGGCTCGCCTGTGGCGGCGCGCGGGCGATCGACGAGAGCCGCGAGCGCCTCGCCGCTGAGCGCGCGCGTGCCGGTCGGCACTTCCTGACGGCCGACGCGGGCGTGCCGCTGGCGCTGCCGGTCGCGCCCGGGCGCGCGCGACTGGTGCTCGAGGACGGGACGGCGCGCGACGTGACGCTGGCCCCCGCGGCCGAAGGCGCGCTGCTGCCGGCGGTGGATGTGCCCGGATATCACCGGCTGGAGACGGAAGATGGCGCACTGACGCTGGCGGTGGCGCCACGGCGCGCTTTCGGCGTGCGCGACGCGAGCGGGCGCGGGCGTATCTGGGCGCCCGCCGTGCAGGTGCCGTCGCTGCGCGGTACCCACGGTGGCGCCTTCGGCGATTTCGGCGACGTCGCGGATTGCGCCCGCGCCTTCGCCGGGCGCGGCGCGGATGCGCTGGCGATCAGCCCGGTGCATGCGCTCTTCCCCGCCGACCCGAGCCGGTTCTCGCCCTATGCGCCTTCGACCCGGCTGTTTCTCAACGTGCTCTTCGCCGATCCCGCGGCGATCGGCGAGACGCGAGCGGGGGCGGCGGAGACCGAGCCGCTGATCGACTGGCGCTCGGCGATCCCCGCGCGGATGGAGGAGCTCAGGGCGCTGCACGCGCGCCGCGCCTCCGAGTTCCGCACCAAGATCGACGCCTTCGCGCACGAGGGCGGCGAGGAGCTGGCGCGGCACGTGCTCTTCGACGCGCTCTACGCGCATTTCTTCGCCGAGACGGGCGCGCACGGCTGGCAGGCGTGGCCGCAAGCGTTCCACGACCCCGATGGACCCGCCTGTCGCGAGTTCGCGGAGGCGAACGCGGAGGCGCTCGATTTCCACCTCTTCGCGCAATGGCTCGCCGACCGCAGCCTCGATCGGGCGCAGGCGGCGGCCAGGGACGCGGGCATGGCGGTCGGGCTGATTGCCGACCTCGCCGTTGGCATGGACCCCGGCGGCAGCCACGCCTGGAGCCGCAAGGACGAGATCCTGACCGGCCTCGGCGTCGGCGCCCCGCCCGATCTCTGGGGCCCGGAGGGGCAGAACTGGGGGCTGACCACCTTCTCGCCGCTCGCGCTGCGGCGCACCGGCTATCAGGCGTTCCGCGCCACGATCCGCGCGGCTCTGAGGCACGCGGGCGGGGTGCGCATCGACCATGTGCTCGGCCTGAGGCGCCTTTGGATGGTCCCTGACGGCGCGAGCCCGGCGGAGGGCGTCTATCTGACCTATCCGCAGGAGGACCTCTTCCGGTTGCTGGCGTTGGAATCGCTGCGGGCCAAGGCCCTGGTGGTGGGCGAGGACCTCGGCACCGTGCCCGAAGGCTTCGGCGACGAGATGGG
>JBBQRM010000040.1:0-11890 GCA_038214855.1 Rhodobacterales bacterium
GCAGCCGCCCGCGAGTTCGGCGCGACCGATGGTGTTTCCGGCGGTGCCGGCGCGGCCGAGGCGGTGCGCGCGCTGACGGCCGGGCGCTTTCTGGTCGCAAACTGAGCGGCGCATAGGAACGCGCCGCGCGAGGCTCGGGGCGCATCAGCGTCGGGGAGACCAACCATGCGCGCCGCCGTTTGTCGGGCCTTCGGAGAATCGCTTCGCATCGAGACGATCCGTCTGGCGCCACCCGGACCCGGCGAGGTCGCGGTAAGGGTCGCGGCCTGCGCAATCTGCCATTCCGACATCGCCTATGCCGAGGGCGCCTGGGGTGGGGCGCTGCCGGCGGTCTACGGTCACGAGGCCGCCGGGCGGGTGGAGACGGTGGGCGCAGGCGTGCGGAGGGTCGTGCCCGGCGACCGGGTGCTGGTGACGCTGATCCGCGCCTGCGGCGCCTGTCCGGCCTGCGCCGGCGGGGCACCGACCAGCTGCGATCACGCCTGGGAGGCGCGGCCGAGCTCGCTGCGCGATGCGGGCGGCGCGCCACTCGCGCAGGGGATGAACACCGGCGCCTTCGCCGAAGCGGTGGTGGTCGATGCCAGCCAGTGTGTGCCGCTGCCCGAGGATATCGGCTTCGACGAGGCCTGCCTGCTCGCCTGCGGGGTCATCACCGGGGTGGGTGCCGTGGTCAACACCGCCCGCCTGCGCCCCGGCGCCAGCGTCGCGGTGATCGGCGCGGGCGGCGTCGGGCTGAATGCGATCCAGGGTGCCGTGCTCGCCGGCGCCGCGCGCATCGTCGCCGTCGATCTCGTCGAGGCCAAGCTCGCAGCCGCCCGCGAGTTCGGCGCGACCGATGGTGTTTCCGGCGGTGCCGGCGCGGCCGAGGCGGTGCGCGCGCTGACGGCCGGGCGCGGCGTCGACGCGGTCTTCGTCACCGTGGGCGTGGCCGCGGTGCTGGCGCAGGCGCAGGCGATGCTGGCCGCCGGCGGCGCGCTGGTCGTCGTCGGCATGCCGCCCTCGGGCAGCACCGCGGGCTATGACCCCGCTACGCTCGCCGCGATGAACCAGCGCATCCTCGGCTCGCGCATGGGCGAGACGGTGCTCGCCCGCGACATCCCCTGGCTGATCGCCCAGCACCGCGCCGGCCGGCTGAAGCTGAGGGAGCTGATCACCGGCCGCTATCCGCTCGAGCGGATCAACGAGGCGATGGAGGCTGCGAAATCCGGCACCGCCCGGCGCAACGTCATCGTGTTCGGGAACGCGTCGTGAGTATCGTGTTCGGGAACGCGCCATGAGTATCGTCTTCGGAGACGGCGCATGAAGCTCGCCGATCTCGACGTCATCGTCACCGGCAACCCGCCCCCCGGCTTCGGCGGGCGGTACTTCATCTTCGTCAAGCTCACCACCGCCTGCGGGATCACCGGATGGGGCGAGGTCTATGCCGCGACCGTGGGCCCGGAGGCGATGCGCGCGGTCGTGGCCGATGTCTTCGCCCGGCACATGGCGGGCGAGAACCCCGAGAACGTCGAGCTGATGTTCCGCCGCGCCTATTCCGCGGGCTTCACCCAGCGCCCCGATCCCACGGTGATGGGCGCCTTTTCGGGGCTCGAGATCGCCTGCTGGGACATCCTGGGCAAGGCGCGGGACCGCCCCGTCCACGCGCTCTGGGGCGGGCGGGTCTGGGACCGGCTGCGCGCCTATACCTACCTCTACCCCGAGCCGCACGAGGACCCGGCCGTCTTCTACGCCGACCCGGACGCCTCGGCCGCCTGCGCGCTCAGGATGGTGGAGCAGGGCTTCACGGCCGTGAAGTTCGACCCCGCCGGCGCCTATACGATCCGCGGCGGCCATCAGCCGGCGATGGCCGATCTCGACCGCTCGGAGAGCTTCTGCCGCGCCGTCCGCGCGGCGGTGGGCGACCGCGCCGACATCCTCTTCGGCACCCACGGCCAGTTCACCACCGCGGGCGCGATCCGGATGGCCCGCCGCATCGCCCCCTACGACCCGCTGTGGTTCGAGGAGCCCGTGCCCCCCGACCAGCCGCTGGAGTTCGCGCGGGTCGCGTCCCTCTGCCCCGTGCCGCTGTCGGCCGGCGAGCGGCTGACCACCAAGGCCGAGTTCGCGACGCTGCTGCGCGCCGGCGGCGTCGGCATCCTCCAGCCCGACCTCGGCCGCGTCGGCGGGCTGCTGGAGGCGCGCAAGATCGCGGCGATGGCCGAGGGGTTCAACGCCCAGATCGCGCCGCACATCTATTGCGGTCCGATCGTCTGGGCCGCGTCGATCCAGCTCGGCGCCTCGATCCCGAACTTCCTGATCCTCGAGAGCATCCAGTCCGGCGCGGGCTTCTGGGGCGATCTGATCGCGCCCACGCTGCGCGTCGAGGACGGCTACGTGCGCCCGCCCGAAGGCCCCGGCCTCGGCGTCGAGCTGAACGAGGCGCTCGCCCGCGCCCATCCCTATGCCGGGACAGCACTGCACCTCGAGATGTCGCAGGACCCGCCCGACCCGCGCGGCAGCCGCTTCGCCGGCGGATAGCGCTCGACCATTAACCAGTTTTAATTATCACATGCGCGTGTTAACCTTCAGGTTGCACGGCACTCAGCCTCCGTGCGCCCTTTGCAACGCGAGACTGGAGACGCCGCCATGCCGATGAGCAACGCCGGAACGACGAGCTCCGAGGACATCGTCCAGACCCTTCACCTGTCGTTCTTCGGTGCTCCGGCGGAACCGGAGGTGCGGAGCTTCCTCACCGAATTTGTCGATCTGGAGAACCCGGCGGCGGTCGAGGCGCTCGAGGACGCCTTCGTCACCTTCGACGCCTTCCGATTGTCCTATGCCAACGAATCGCCGGAGAACCTGGTGCGCGCGATTTACTTTAACCTTTTCGATCGCCACGCCTCGCCCATGGAGATCGCGACCTGGACCGAGCAGCTCGAGACCGAGCTGGAGATAGCCGACCTGCCCTACACGATCATCGGGAGCGCTAGCGAGATCGATCGCGAGGCGTTGCACGCCAAGCTGTTCGTTGCCGACTACTTCACCGACGCGACGGCCGAAGGCGGCTATCTCCCTGATGTCTTCACCTTCCCCGAGCTTCGCAGCAACGACGAGCTGTGGGGCGACCTCGACCGGCTGGACGCGGCCTACGACACGCTCTCGCTCGAGGAGATCGGTCGGTCGCTCGAAGACAATCCCCTCTATTCGGCGCAGGTCGGAACCGGCGACATCGCTCTGATGTTCATCACCCAGCAGCACGGTGACGAGCCGATCGGCACCGAATCGGCGATGTACTTGCTCGACTTCCTCGCGCAGGACACCGAGCTCGCCGAGTTCCTGCGCAACGAGGTGACGGTGACGGTAGTGCCGCGCGTCAATCCCGACGGCTTCGCGCGCTGGGAGCTCGAGGTCGGCGGCGAGCCCGGCCTCGTAGATCCGCGGCTGAACGAGGCCGGGATCGACCTCAACCGCACTCACGATCCGGCCGATCCCTTCGACATCGACGAGGCGCCCGAGTCGGTGGCGGTGAACGACCTCGTCGACCGGATCGATCCGGACTTCCTGTTCGACTATCACGGCCAGGGCAACTATCGCAGCGAGGATGGCAAGCTCGACACCATGTCGGTCCTCTGGCCGACCAGTGATACCGCGGACCCCGAGATCGTCGCCGCCTCCAAGCGCGCGATCGTCGCCATCGACGAGTCGCTCGAGGATTATGACTACGATCAGCTCACGCTCTATCCCGGCAGCGACAACCCGGCGATCGCCCGCAACGGCTTCGCGCTAAGCGGGACGCCCACGATCCTGGTCGAGCAGCGATACGGCCAGGAGATGTTCCAGCTCACCCAGGGTCTCGACACCGACTACAGCGCGCTGGTGAGCGCGCTGGCGCTCGAGGGCTTCATATCCATGAAGGGCATCGTCGAGGCCGCCGCCAGCGGACGGCTCCAGGAGTTCGACGCGGCGCGGGCCGAGGATATTCCCGAGCGTTCCGAGCCGGTGCGCTTCGCGGACCTCTACACCGACGACGTTTTCGTGTGATCCGGCGCGGGTGCGCGGGCGCAGGCCCCCGCGCTCCTCGCGTTCGTCCCCCGTGCCCGCTCAAGCCGGCGCCGGCTCGCGCATCGCCCGGATTTCCGCCCAAGCGCGATTGATCGCGCTCAGACGGGAGTTGGCGAGACCCACCGCATCGGCCGGCAACCCGCGGGCGATCATCAGGTCGGGATGGTTCGCCCGCACCAGCTCCCGCCAGCGCGCGCGGATCGTTGCCATGTCGGCGTCGCGCGCCACGCCCAGCACCCGCCACGGATCGGGGCCTCGGGCGTCGCGCCGCCCGTCGAGATGCCGCGCCTCGATGCAGCCGAAGGCGCGTTCGGGGATGCCGAAGATCGCGCCCACGCGCCGCAGGAACTCCTCCTCGCCGGTGTGATAGCTGCCGTCCGCGAGCGCGATGTGGAACAGCCCCTCCAGGATGTCCTCGAGCACCTCGCCCTGGCCTGCGAACATCCGCGCGATGCCGCGCGCATAGGCCTCGAACCCGGCGATGTCCTGGCGCGCGAGATCGAAGACGCAGGCCGCCGCCGGCTCGTCCTCGGGTGCTATCTGGAACACCTGGCGGAACGCGGCCACCTCGACCGGCTTCACCTGCCCGTCGGCCTTGGCCATCTTCGCGCCGAGGCTCACGACGGCGACGGTGAAGGCGACCGAGCGCTCGGGCGGCGTCGGACTGCGCTCGAACAGCGCCGACAGCGCCTCGCCGCGGGCGACGAGGGCGGCGATGGCCTCGGTGATGCGGCTCCAGATCGACACGGGCTCAGCCTAGCAGCAGGCGGGCAGGGATTCAGCAGGCGATTTCGGCGCAGCCCCGGCCCGAGGCCGCCGATCACGACCCCGCGATTGCGCTTGCATCGCCCGGAGGCGCGTGGCTGATTACCGCCACATTTCCTCCGGCCCCGCCGACGCCACCGTCGCACCCCCGGCTGTCGAGGGCCAGGGAGGGCGCATGGCGGCCTGGGACTTCTGGATCGACCGCGGCGGCACCTTCACCGACGTCGTCGCCCGCGATCCCGAGGGCACGCTGCACCGCGCCAAGCTCCTGTCGGAGAACCCCGGGCAATACGACGACGCCGCCCTCCACGGCATCCGCGGTTTCCTCGGCCTCGCGCCCGATGCCGCCATTCCCGCGGAGCGCGTCGCCAGCGTCAAGATGGGCACGACGGTGGCCACCAACGCGCTGCTCGAGCGCCGCGGCGAGCCGGTGGTGCTGGTGACCACCCGTGGCCTCGGCCAGCAGCTGCGCCTGGCCTACCAGCACCGGCCGCGGCTCTTCGACAGGCACATAATCCTGCCCGAGATGCTCTATTCCCGCGTGATCGAGGCGCGCGAGCGGGTCCGCGCCGACGGCACCGTCGAGACGCCGCTCGACGAGACGCACCTGCGCGGCGATCTGCAAGCCGCCCGCGCCGCCGGCCTCACCGCCTGCGCCATCGTCTTCATCCACGGCTACCGCCACCAGGCGCACGAGGCACGCGCGGCGGACCTCGCCCGCAAGGCGGGGTTCGCCCAGGTCTCGGTCAGCCACGAGGTGAGCCCGCTGATGAAGATGGTCAGCCGCGGCGACACGACCGTGGTCGACGCCTACCTCACCCCGATCCTGCGCCGCTACATCGACCGCGTCGCCGCGGCGTTCGAGGGCGACGTGGGGGCCAAGCTGATGTTCATGCAATCCTCGGGCGGCCTCACCGGCGCGGGCATGTTCCAGGGCAAGGACGCGATCCTCTCGGGCCCCGCCGGGGGCGTGGTCGGCGCGGTCAGGATCAGCGAGATCGCGGGACAGCGCCGGATTATCGGCTTCGACATGGGCGGCACCTCGACCGATGTCTGCCCCTTCGCCGGCGGGTTCGAGCGCGTGCTCAACACCGAGGTCGCGGGCGTGCGCATCACCGCCCCGATGATGAACATCCACACGGTCGCGGCCGGCGGCGGGTCGCTGCTCACCTACGACGGCGCCCGGATGCGCGTCGGCCCCGAGAGCGCCGGGGCCTCTCCAGGGCCCGCCGCCTACGGCCGCGGCGGCCCGCTCGCCGTCACCGACGCCAACGTGCTGACCGGGCGGCTCGCGCCGGAGTTCTTCCCGGCGATCTTCGGCCCCCGCGCCGACCGGCCGCTCGACCTCGATGCCACAAGCGAAGCCTTCGATGCGCTCGCCACCGAGATCGGCAAGCCGGCGGAGGAGGTGGCGGAGGGCTTCCTGCGGATCGCGACCGAGAACATGGCCAACGCCATCAAGAAGATCTCCGTCCAGCGCGGCTACGACGTCACGAGCTACTGCCTCACCGTCTTCGGCGGGGCCGGCGCCCAGCACGCCTGCGCCATCGCCGACACGCTCGGCATGACCACTTGCCTGATCCACCCGATGGCCTCGCTTCTCTCGGCCTATGGCATGGGACTCGCCGACATCCGCGCCACTCGCACCGAAGCCATGGAAGCCGAGCTCGACGACACCACCCGCCTCGAGGCCGCCGCCCGCCTCGATGCGCTCGGCGTCGAGGCGCTGGGCGAGGTCGAGCGTCAGGGCGTGCTGGAGCCCGCCATCCGCCTCGTCCAGACGCTGACGCTCAAGGTCAAGGGCACCGACACGGCGCTGCCCATCGCCTTCTCCGACCTCGCGGCGATGCGGGAGGCCTTCGCGCGCGCGCATCGCGCCCGCTTCGGCTTCGACCCCGGCGAGGTGGCGCTCGTCATCGAGGCGGTGCAGGTCGAGGCGGTGGGCGCGGCCGCCGACCTCACCGAGACCGCGACCGAGGAACGCGCCCGCCCCGAGGACGAGATCGAGACCGCGCGCACGGCCCCGGTCTTTCTCGGCGGCGCCTGGCTCGACACGCGCTTCGTGCGCCGCGAGGCGCTCCGCCCCGGCGACACGCTCACCGGCCCCGCAGTTCTCGTCGAGCCGCACACCTCGATCCTGATCGAGCCCGGCTGGCGCGCCCGCGTCACCGCCCACGACCACGTGGAGCTCACCCGCGTCGCCCCGCGCGAAGGCGCGGACGCGGTGGGCACGAAGGCCGACCCTGTGATGCTCGAGGTCTTCAACAACCTCTACATGTCGATCGCCGAACAGATGGGCGCGGTGCTGGAGAACACCGCCGCCTCGGTCACCATCAAGGAGCGCCTCGATTTCTCCTGCGCCGTCTTCGACGCGGTCGGAGACCTCATCGCCAACGCCCCGCACATGCCGGTCCACCTCGGCTCGATGGGCGCGAGCGTGAAGGCGATCATCGCCCAGAACCCCGACATGACCCAAGGCGACATCTACGTGCTCAACGCCCCCTACAACGGCGGCACGCACCTGCCCGACATCACCGTCGTGGCGCCCGTCTGGGACGACGACGGGCAAACCGTGCTCTTCTTTGTCGCCGCCCGCGGCCACCACACCGACGTCGGCGGCCTCACCCCCGGCTCCATGCCCCCCGACAGCCGCACCATCCACGACGAGGGCGCCTATATCGACAACTGGAAGCTCGTCGACCACGGCCGCTTCCGCGAGGCCGAGACCCGGGAGCTGCTGCTCGCAGCAAAGCACCCGGTCCGCGCGCCGGACATCAACCTGGCCGACCTCAAGGCCCAGGTCGCCGCCTGCGAGAAGGGCGCGCAGGAGCTCCGCCGCATGGTCGCGCACTTCGGCCTCGACGTGGTCCAGGCCTACATGACCCACGTCCAGGACAACGCCGAAGAAAGCGTCCGCCGCGCCATCGAGGCGCTGAAGGACGCCGAGTACACCTACGAGATGGACCCCGATTTCGACGGCAATCCGCGCGAGATCCGGGTGCGCATCACCGTCGACCGCGAGGCCCGCGCCGCCACCATCGACTTCACCGGCACCACCGCCCAGCTCGCCACCAACTACAACGCCCCCGAGCCGGTCACCCGCGCCGCCGTCCTCTACGTCTTCCGCTGCCTCGTCGATGACGACATCCCGATGAACGAGGGCGTGATGAAGCCGCTCGACGTCGTCCTGCCCCCCGGCACCATGCTCTCCCCCGACTATCCCGCCGCGGTCATCGCCGGCAATGTCGAGACCAGCCAGGCCGTCACCTCCGCGCTCTTTCTCGCCCTCGGGGTCCAGGCCGCGTCGCAATCGACGATGAACAACACCACCTTCGGCAACGACAGGTACCAGTATTACGAGACCATCTGCGGCGGCACCGGCGCGGGCGTACTGTCGGACGGCACCGGCCATCCCGGCACCTCGGGCGTGCACAGCCACATGACCAACTCGCGCCTCACCGACCCCGAAGTGCTGGAATGGCGCTTCCCCGTCGTGCTCGACGAGTTCTCGATCCGCGAAGGCTCCGGCGGAGCAGGGCGCTTTCCCGGCGGAAGCGGGGTCACGCGGCGCATCCGCTTCCTCGAGCCGATGACGGTCGCCATCCTCTCCGGCCACCGCGTGGTGCCGCCTCCCGGCCTCGCCGGCGGCGGGCCGGGCGGGCTCGGCCGCACTCGCATCGTCCGGGCGGACGGCAGCATCGAGGAGCTCGCCTCCGCCGACCGCACCGAGATGGGGGCGGGCGACGTCTACTGGATCGAGACGCCGGGCGGCGGCGGCTACGGTCGGCCGTGACACCCGCGCCCGAAGCCACCGAGCCCGGCCGGCTCGACCGCCTGCGCGAGCTCTACGAGGGCGACAGCGACCGGGCGCACCGCTTCCGTTACGCGCTGCTGGTCTTCGACCTCGCCACCATCGTCTTCGTGATCGCCACCTCCTTCGTCTCCCATCCGGCGGTCGAGGTGATCGACGTGGCCTTCGGCGTCTTCATCCTCGCCGATTTCGCCGCGCGGCTGGCGATCAGCGACCGCCGGCTGCGCTTCCTCGTCCATCCGATCACGCTGGCCGATCTGGCCGCGCTCGCCTCGTTCCTCCTGCCGGTGGCCGGCGAGGGCGTGGGCTTCCTGCGCATCCTGCGCACGCTCAGGCTCCTGCACACCTACCAGTTGCTCGCGCGCCTTCGCCAGGACCTCCCCTTCTTCCGCAAGAACGAGGAGGTGCTCGTCGCCGCGGTCAACCTCCTCGTCTTCCTCTTCGTGATGACCGGACTGATCTATGCGACGCAGTACTGGAAGAATCCCGATATCGCAATTATGCCGACGCGCTCTACTTCACTGTCACTACGCTCACCACCACCGGCTTCGGCGACATCACGCTTCAGGGCACCGCAGGTCGGTTGATCTCGGTCGCGGTGATGATCTTCGGCGTCACTCTCTTCCTGCGGCTCGCGCAGGTACTGTTCCGGCCCAGCAAGGTGCGCCATCCCTGCCCGGAATGCGGCCTGGTCCTCCACGACGCCGACGCCGTGCACTGCAAGCACTGCGGCACCACGATCAGGATCGAGACCGAGGGCAGCTACTGAGCCCTCGCCACCGCCTCAGTCGCGCCAGCTCGCGTCCTCGACATCGAGCAGCGCCTTGAGCTGCTCGAAATGCGCGAAGGCCGAATTGCGCACCGCGTGCCATCCCTCGGCGACCTTGGCCGCGACGTCGTCCTCCATCACGTTGAGGGGCCGTCCGGTGGACATGGCCAGGATCAGCGTCTTCGCCGCCCGCTCGAAATAATACAGGTGCTCGAACGCCTCCGCGACCGTCGCCGCCTGGACGCTGATCCCATGGTTACCCATCATCAGCACGTCGGCCTCGCCGATCAACTCCGCGATCCGGCGCCCCTCCGCGGCATCGTCGGCGAGCCCCTGGAAGCCGAGGTCAACCGCCACCCGCCCGAAGAACCGCGCCGTGTTCTGGTCCACCGCCGGCATCGACGGATCGGCGAGACAGGCGAGCGCGGTGGCATAGGGCGGATGGCAATGCAACAGCACGCGGACCTGCGGACAGATGCGGTGCACCGCCCCGTGGATGCTCCAGGCGGATTCGTCCGGCGCATCCGGCCGCGCCATCACGCCTTCGTCGCCTGCGTCGAGCAGCAGCAGATCGCTCGCGCGTACGAGCTCGAAATGCCGCCAGCGCGGGTTCATCAGGAAATGCGTCCCGTCCTCCGAGACCGCGGCGCTGAAATGGTTCGCGACCGACTCGTGCCAGCCGAAGCGCGCCGCCAGCCGGAAGGCCGCGGCGAGATCGACGCGCAGCGCTGTCTCCTGCGATGCGGGAACGTGCTTGTTCATGGCGCGGATCCGCCTCCCCTCCGGCAAAGGAATCGATGGACGGCGCCGGATACCCGCCGGCGCCCGGCGCTCAGGTGTTCTGACGCCAGAGGAACCCCACCCCCGCGAGCAGGACCAGGAAGACAATGACTCCGAGAATCGTTTCCATCGATATTCTCTCTTTCTGTTTGGTGGCCGCATTTAAAGTTAGCAGAAAGGCACGTCCCGCTCAAACCCTTCCGGGGCGTCCGGGTTCCCGCGACCGCTTCGCCCCTTCTTGAGAACGGGGACAGGAAAGAGACCATAGCTGACCACTACGCGTAACTGCTTTCGCAGGCTGCGCTCAGTTCACGGGGTTGCATCGGTATTGACGCAACGGATTGTCGGCAGCGCCGAAGGCGCAAATTGCCTCGCAAGCCGTTCCATCACCCGGGTCGGCGTAGCCGAAAACCAGAATCATCTTCTCCCACTCGCCGGAGGCGGTTTTCATCTCCAGCCAGTAACCAGTCTAGGTGAGGCGATTGGTTCGTACGGTTTCAACTAATGCGGCACGATATCAACTAATGCGGCACGGTCATCGGAGTTTTCGTCTGCAGATGCTACAGACGCAATAATGGAAGAGATAAGTACTGTGATAAGGCCGACGCGGTTCATTGAGCTATCGGCACGCGAGGATCGGACCGCCCCTCGTGAACTCTCATACGCGCTCCGCTTAATCGTTTCCAATATGCGCCCCGCTCTCCTGTCTTGCCCGGCGTCAACGCCGGGCAGCGCCCGTCCGCCCCCCCGGGCGGGCGCTTCTCGCCCACCCGCGGACGGACGCTGCCCTCGTCCCGAAGCACCCACGCCGGAGCCGGTGACGGAACCGATCAAGCGGAGCCCTTGTCAGTCCGCGACTCCACCCCCCACCGCTTCCGGCCCCGATCCCCGCGCGATCGCCGCGACCCCGGTGCGCGCCACGTCCACCAGTCCCAGAGGCCGCATCAGCCCGATGAAGGCATCAACCTTTTCCGGTGTTCCGGTGATCTCGAAGACGAAGCTCTCGAGCGTCGTGTCCACGACCTTGGCGCGGAACACGTCCGAGAGCCGCATCGCCTCGACCCGGCGTTCGCCGGTGCCCGCGACCTTGATCAGCGCGAGCTCCCGTTCCACCGCCGGCCCCTCGACCGTCAGGTCGTGGACCTCGTGCACCGGCACCATCCGCCCCAGCTGCGCCTTGATCTGCTCGATCACCGCCGGCGTGCCGGTGGTCACGATGGTGATCCGGCTCCTGTGCCCCTCGTGGTCCACCTCGGCCACCGTCAGGCTCTCGATGTTGTAGCCCCGCCCCGAGAACAGCCCGATGACGCGCGCCAGCACGCCGCTCTCGTTGTCGACCAGCACCGCGAGCGTATGCGTCTCCTGATCCTCGCCGCGCGGGTTCTTCAGATCGTAGGCGCTGTGGCTGCTGGCGCCACGCTTCAGGGTCAGCGCGTTCACTTAACCATTCCTGACATATCCTTAATTCGGCCGAATTAACGCAGCAAAATCAATACCCGATGTCGCCTTTCACTGTGAAAGCCCCAATCTTTCACACCAGCACCGCGCCGGCCGCGTCGATCTTGTCGGCGGTTCCGAACTCGGCCATCAGCATCTCGTTGTGAGCCTTGCCCGACGGGATCATCGGAAAGCAGTTCTCGTGCTTCTCGACCATGCAATCGAAAATGACCGGTCCGTCATAGGCCAGCATTTCCTTGATCGCCTCATCCAGATTGTCGGGATCG
>JBBQRM010000041.1:0-11879 GCA_038214855.1 Rhodobacterales bacterium
AGCAGCGCCTGGGAGACCGCGAGCACGTCGAGCGGGTCGTCAGCGACGATGGTGCCGATCTCGGCCCCGCCGAGTGCCTCACCGAGGTCGCGGCCGATCCATGGATGGCCCGGCCGCTCGGTCGCGCCGGAGAGCCGGGTGCGCGGGTCCTCCTCGATGGCGCGCACCAGCATCCGCCCCATGCGCCCCGCGACGCCCGCCACCGCCACGCCGACCCGTTCGTCCATCCGCCTGCCCTCGGCCCGCCCTTGACACCGCCTGCCGGCGATAGGATGTGACGCGGATGGCAAAGACAAGACCCCTGACCGGCGGCGCGCCCAGCCAGCGCCAGCTGCGCGTGGCCGAGGTGATCCGCCGGGCGCTGTCGGATGTTCTGGCGCGCGGCGACCTGCATGACCCCGAGCTCGCGCATGTTTCGGTCACGGTGGGCGAGGTACGCATGACACCCGACCTGCGGCACGCGACGGTCTTCGTGCTGCCGCTGGGAGGCGTAAACACCGAGGGCGTGCTCAAGGCGCTCGAGCGCAACCGCATCGAGATCCGGCGGGCGGTGACGGCGCAGATCGGGCTGAAGTTCTCGCCCGAGCTCAGCTTCCGCCCGGACCTGAGCTTCGACCGGATGGACCGCACCCGCGACCTCCTGCGGTCGGACGCCGTCCGCCGCGACCTCGACGAGAGCTGAAGGGCGGGAGGCGGCCGATGGCGCGACACCGACGCGGCCGCCCGGTGCACGGCTGGCTGATCCTCGACAAGCCCGCGGGCGTGGGCTCCACCGATGCGGTCGGCCGCGTGAAATGGGCGCTCGGCGCGCAGAAGGCGGGCCACGCCGGCACGCTCGATCCGGGTGCTACCGGCGTGCTGGCCGTGGCGCTCGGCGAGGCGACCAAGACGGTCCCCTTCGTGACCGAGGCTTTGAAATGCTACCGCTTCACCGTGCGGTGGGGGGCGGCCACCGCGACCGACGACGCCGAGGGTACGGTAATCGAGACCCGCACCGCACGGCCGGAACGGGCAGAGATCGAGGCGGCGCTGCCCGTCTTCACCGGGCATATCTCGCAGGTGCCGCCGCAGGTCTCGGCGGTGAAGGTGGCGGGCGAGCGAGCCTATGCGCGTGCCCGCGCCGGCGAGACGATGGACCTCGCCGCCCGGCCGCTGACGGTGGAGCGGCTGGAGCTGGTGGCGGTGCCGGATGCGGACACCGCGGTGCTGGAGATGGTCTGCGGCAAGGGCGGCTACGTGCGCAGCATCGCGCGCGATCTGGGCGCGCATCTGGGTTGCCTCGGCCACGTGACGGCGCTGCGGCGCCTGTCGGCGGGACCCTTTGCGGCGGAGGACGGGCTGGGGTGGGCGGAGCTCGAGGCGCTCGCGCGCACGCCCGGGCTGGACGCCCGGCTGCTGCCGCTCGAGGCGGCGCTGGCGGGCATGCCCGAGCTGAGGGCGACGCCCGAGGGGGCGGTGCGGCTCATGAACGGCAACCCCGGCGCGGCGCGCGCGACGGGTCCGGCCGCGGCGGACTGGGGCGCGCTCGCCTGGGCCAGCCACGAGGGCAGGCCGCTCGCGATCGGCGCCTATCGCGGCGGCGAGCTGCACCCCAGCCGCGTCTTCCGCCTCGACGGGGCGTAAGGGCGCCGTGCCTCCCGATCCGCAAGCGTCCGGCGACGGGCCGGAACCCAGCGTGCGGCCGCTGATCACCGCGCAGGAGGCCTTTCCCGAGCTGGAGCGCCAGTTCCTGGCCGCGCGGCGCGAGATCTGGGCGAGCTTCCGCATCTTCGACCTCGACACCCGCCTGCGCTCGGACGAGGGCGGCGGCGTGGGCGAGACCTGGCTCGACCTGATCGTGCACACCCTGCGGCGGGGCGTGGCGATCCATTTCGCGCTGACCGACTTCGACCCGCATCTGGCGATCCCGCTGCATGTCGGCACCTGGCGCAGCGTGCGCCAATTCGCGGCGGCGGGCGAGATCGCAGGACCCAACCGACTGCGGATGAAGGCGATGATGCACGCCTCGCGCGCCGGTTTCGTCCCGCGCACCGCCTTCTGGCCGCTGGTGCTGCGCAAGGTCGCCCCTGCGCTCGGCAAGATCGACGGCGGCGACCCGCGCAAGCGCGCTTATATCCTGGAGACCGCGGTCGGGCTGCGCGAGCGGGTGCGCTTCGGCGAGGATGCCGGGATGCGGGTGGCGCTGATGCCGCGGCCCGAGCTGGTGCCGGCGATCCACCACCAGAAGCTCGCCATCTTCGACCGGGAGCGGCTCTATATCGGCGGGCTCGACCTCGACGAGCGGCGCTACGACGATCCGGAGCACAAGCGGCCGGCGGCGCTGACCTGGCACGACGTCTCGGTGCTGACGAGCGGCGCGGATTGCGTGGCCGACGCGCAGGCGCATCTCGAGGCGATGTGGGGTCTGCGCGAGCCGCAACCGGCGCGGGCCGAGCCGGTCGGCAACCCCGCCTTCGTGCGCACCGTCTCGCGCGACGGATCGGATCACGTGCTGCGAATGTCGCCGCGGGTGGACGTGCGCGAGATCGAGGCGGCGCATTTCGAGCTGTTCGCGCGGGCCGAGCGGCTTATCTATGTCGAGACGCAGTTCTTCCGGCACCGCCCCTTCGCACGGGCCCTGGCGCGCGCCGCCGAGACGCGGCCAAATCTGCACCTGATCCTGATGCTGCCGGCCGCGCCCGAGGACGTGGCGTTCGAGCGGAACCGCGGCATGGACGCGCGCTTCGGCGAGTATCTGCAGGCGCGCTGCGTGCGGCGGGTGACGCGGGCCTTCGGGGAGCGCGTCTTCTTCGGTATGCCGCTGCGCCCGGTCGAGCGGCATTCGGAAGAGCGCGACACCACGCTGGGATCGGACATCATCTACATCCACTCGAAGATCGCCATCGCCGACGATGCCCGGGCGATCGTGAGCTCGGCCAATCTGAACGGAAGGTCGATGCGCTGGGACACCGAGGCGGGGGTGGTGATCTCGGACGCGCCGACGGTGAGCCTGCTGCGCCGGCGGCTGTTCGCGCACTGGCTGCCGGGGGATGCGGGACGCGAGCTGTTCGACCTCGAGACGGCGGGGGCGCGCTGGCGCGAGCTCGGCCGCACCAACGCCCGCCTGCCGCCGGGACGGCGGCGCGGCTTCATCGCCCCCTACGACGTGAAGGCGGCGGAGGAATTCGGCCAGAACCTGCCGCTGATGCCCGAGGAGCTGGTCTGACGCGGCGGGCCGGGGGGCCGGGATTTCTGCGCCAGCCCGTGCAACTTTCGGTGTCGCACTGTGCGACATTCACGCAGCCATTGAATTCATTGGGAAATCTGTTGCTTTTTCATGAAGCGTTAGGATCTGCCGCTACTGCGCCGCCCAGACGTAGAGCGCATAGGCCGCAAGCAACGCCGCCCCCCAGCTCCGGCCGATTACCGGGCGAACCCACAGCAAGAGCACGAAGACGAGCGACACGCCGAGCATCACCGGCAGGTCGAAGACGAGAAACCGCGGCGCGACCGGGATCGGCGCGATCACCGCGGTCAGACCCAGGATCGCGAACACGTTGAAGATGTTGGAGCCCACGATGTTGCCGAGCGCGATCTCCGACTGTCGCCGGAAGGCCGCGACGAGCGAGGTCGCAAGTTCGGGCAGCGAGGTTCCAACCGCGACGATGGTGAGCCCGATGAACGCCTCCGACAGGCCGAAGTCGCGGGCGAGGGAGACCGCGCCTGTCACCAGGAACCGCGCCCCGAGCATCAGGAGCACGAGCCCCAGCGCCACCAGCGCGCCGGCACGCCACGGCGGCGCGTCCGGCACCGCCAAATCCGGGGCAGGCTCCGTGACCGACTGGCGATAGGCGAAGGCGATGTAGCCCAGAAGGATCGCTACGAACACCACACCGGTCAGCCGCCCGAGGGCGCCGAGCGCGAAGACCGGGAGCAGCGCGACCGCGGCGGCCATCATGACCGCGGTGTCGCGGCGCAGTGTCGCGCCGGAAACGGTGATCGGCCAGATCAGCGCGGTCAGTCCGACGATCAGCAGGATATTCGCGATGTTGGAGCCCACGATGTTGCCGATGGCTATGTCCGGCACCCCGCGCAGCGCCGCATCGACCGAGACCAGCAGCTCGGGCGTCGAGGTGCCGAAGCCCACCACCGTCAGGCCGATCAGGAGCGGCGGGATGGCGAGCCTGCGAGCAATCGCCACGCTCCCGCGCACCAGCCAGTCGCCGCCCAGAAAGAGTCCCACGAGCCCGCCCGCGACATACAGGTAATCCATTGCTCCGACCTCACTGTCGCGTGACGCGCGGTGATTTGAGGTCGCCTGGCGCCGGAACAAGCCCCCGCATCAAAGAAATCGCCTGCGGCCTCGGTGCGGGGCTGCCGCCTTTGCGCTTCCCTTCCGGCGCCGGACGCGTCATAAGCGCGCGATGCGCCGACGGGGATCGCCCGCGGCGCAGGCTTTGCGGGCCTCCGACCCCGCTGGACGACATCCCGGCCGCGGCCGGCGCCGCGAAGCTTCCGCAACGACGCATGACAGGAGACACACGATGTCGATCGCGCCCGACGTGAAAGAGAAGCTGATCAAGGATTATGCCACCAAGCAGGGCGACACCGGCTCGCCCGAGGTGCAGGTCGCGATCCTGACCAGCCGGATCACCACGCTGACCGAGCACTTCAAGACCCATATCAAGGACAACCACTCGCGCCGCGGCCTGCTCAAGATGGTCTCGCAGCGCCGCAAGCTCCTCGACTACGTCAAGGCGCGCGACGTGCCGCGCTACCAGTCGCTGATCGAGCGGCTCGGCATCCGGCGCTAGAGCCGCGCCCTCGGGCGGCGCGCGGGACCCGCGAGCCGCCGCCGGCGCCGGGCGGAGCGCCGGGACACACGTCCCCAATCCGCCGAACGTCCGTCGAGCCCCCTTCCGACCCCGAGGGCGCGCTCTGGATATATTCAAGCCGGGGTCCGCGGGCGAGCCGCCCGCGCTACGCGACGCGCGCCAAGGGGCCGCGCCGCTCATGCAAGGAAGAGACATGTTCAACGTCGTCAAGAAATCCATCGAGTGGGGCTACGACACGCTCACGCTCGAGACCGGGAAAATCGCACGGCAAGCCGATGCCGCCGTCGTTGCCACCTATGGCGAGACCAGCGTGCTGGCCACCGTCGTCTTCGAGAAGAAGCCCAAGCCCAACCTCGACTTCTTCCCGCTGACCGTCCATTATCAGGAAAAGTATTATTCCGCCGGCAAGATCCCCGGCGGCTTCTTCAAGCGCGAGGCGCGGCCGACCGAGAAGGAGACGCTGACCTCGCGGCTGATCGATCGCCCCGTGCGTCCGCTCTTCGTCGAGGGCTTCAAGAACGAGACGCAGGTGATCTGCACGGTGCTCTCCTATGACATGGAGAACGACCCCGACATCGTGGCGATGGTCGCGGCCTCCGCGGCGCTGACGCTGTCGGGCGCGCCGTTCCTCGGCCCGATCGGGGCTGCGCGCGTCGGCTTCGTCGACGGCTCCTATGTGCTCAACCCCGCCATCGACGACATGGAGAAGCTGCGCGAGAACCCCGAGCAGCGGCTCGACCTGGTGGTCGCCGGCACCAAGGACGCGGTGATGATGGTCGAATCCGAGGCCTACGAGCTGTCGGAGACCGAGATGCTCGGTGCCGTCAAGTTCGGCCACGAGCAGATGCAGCCGGTGATCGACATGATCATCGACATGGCCGAGGAGGCCGCGAAGGAACCCTTCGCCTTCGACGCGCCGGATTACGCGGGCCTCAAGGCGAAGGTGACGCAGACGGGCGAAGCCGACATGCGCGCGGCCTTCGCGATCACCGACAAGCAGGCGCGCACGGCGGCCATCGCGGCTTCGCGCGCCAGGATCGTCGAGGCGCTCACCGAGGAGGAGCAGGCCGACCCGAACCTCGGCGCCGCGATCAAGAAGCTCGAATCCGCAGTCGTGCGTGGCGACGTGCTCGAGCATGGCCGCCGCATCGACGGAAGGGATCTCACCACCGTCCGGCCCATCGTCTCGGAGGTGGGCATCCTGCCGCGCACCCACGGATCGAGTCTGTTTACCCGCGGCGAGACCCAGGCGCTGGTCGTCTCGACGCTCGGCACCGGCGACGACGAGCAGATGATCGACGCGCTGCACGGCACCTGGCGATCGAACTTCTACCTGCACTACAATTTCCCCGGCTATTCGGTGGGCGAAACCTCGCGGCAGATGGGGCCAGGCCGGCGCGAGATCGGCCATGGCAAGCTCGCCTGGCGCGCGCTCCAGGCGGTGCTGCCGGCGGCGACGGACTTCCCCTACACGATCCGTATCGTCTCCGAGATCACCGAGTCGAACGGCTCGTCCTCGATGGCGACGGTCTGCGGCGGGTCGCTCAGCATGATGGACGCGGGCGTGCCGCTGAAGGCCGCGGTCGCGGGCGTCGCCATGGGGCTGATCCTGGAGGGCGAGAGGTTCGCGGTGCTGACCGACATCCTCGGCGACGAGGACCATCTCGGCGACATGGACTTCAAGGTCGCCGGCACCGAGAACGGCATCACGAGCCTGCAGATGGACATCAAGGTCGCGGGCATCACGCCCGAGATCATGGAGCAGGCGCTGGCGCAGGCCAAGGACGGGCGGATGCACATCCTGGGCGAGATATCCAAGGCGCTGACCGCCGGGCGCGCCGAGTTCTCGGCCCACGCCCCGCGGATCGAGACGATGCAGATCGCGCCGGACAAGATCCGCGAGGTGATCGGCTCGGGCGGCAAGGTGATCCGATCGATCGTCGAGGAGAGCGGCGCCAAGGTCGATATCAACGACGACGGGGTGATCAAGATCGCGTCGGCCAATGCCGAGGCGATCGAGAAGGCTCGCGCGCTGATCGGCGCCATCGTCGACGAGCCGGAGGTCGGAAGGGTCTATACCGGCCGCGTGGTGAAGATCATGGATTTCGGCGCCTTCGTGAACTTCTTCGGCAAGCGCGACGGGCTGGTCCACGTCAGCCAGCTGTCGAACGAGCGCATCGGGCATCCTAAGGACATCCTCAGCGAGGGGCAGTCGGTGAAGGTCAAGCTGATGGGCTTCGACGACCGCGGCAAGGTGCGCCTGTCGATGAAGGTCGTCGATCAGGAGACCGGCGCCGAGTTGAAGGAAGACGCCTGATCCGGCGCCAGGGCGGCGGGGCTTGCCCCGTCGCGCGGGCTGCTCAAGCTTGAGCAATTCTGCAAGTCTATGATATGGTGGGGTGTTTCGGCATCCGTTTACCACATGGAAAGGATTTGAGCGCCTCGCGGCGCGGGCGGCTGTCGCTCTAGCGGGAAGCCGCGTGCTGGGCCTTGGTCTTCATCCGCGCGGCCATCGTCTCGGCGCCGTCGCCATCCACCCTGGGCACGATCCGGTTGGCGGCGTTGACGAAGCAGAAGACCGCGAAGCCCAGCAGGCCGACGCAGACCACCGCGACGAGCACCTGGCCATAGACCTGGCCGTTGAG
This sequence comes from Rhodobacterales bacterium, assembly GCA_038214855.1. Lineage (GTDB taxonomy): Bacteria > Pseudomonadota > Alphaproteobacteria > Rhodobacterales > Rhodobacteraceae > Amaricoccus. Next base: position 7,460 of record JBBQRM010000041.1, read on the forward strand.
CCAGGAGAAGGCCTTGGCCACCCCGCCCGCCTGGCTGGGGTTCGCGGTCCAGGCGGCGTAGACGAAGAATATCCCGATCAGCGTGACGATGACGCCCTGCGCCAGCACCCCGAACTTCAGCACCCAGTTCCATTCGGTGGTGAAGCGGTTGGCCCTGAGGTGTTCGCGGTACTTCTCCTTCCACGCCTTGATCGCGTAGTAGATGCCGGCGCCGATGGTCGCGAGGCCGGCGAGCGCCACGATCCAGCGGCCCGCGGGCCAGCCCATCACCGTGTCCACGGCCATCGTGATCTTCGAGCCGCCGCCCTCGCCGCCTGCTGTGAACAGCAGGATGAAGGCGGAGAAGCCCAGAGCCAGATGCACGGTGCCGGTGACGACCATTCCGATCCGCGCCACGATGCCCTTGCCGTCGCTGCCGTAGGCCTCGAGATCGTAAGCGGCGTCGAGATAGCGCCAGGCCGCATAGGCGAGCATGCCGAGGAAGATCAGGAACAGGACCGCCTTGCCCCAGAGCGATCCCTCGAGCCGCGCGAGCGCCGAGGAGGTTCCCTGCGCCTGTCCGCCCTGCCAGATCGCGTAGAGCGAGAAGCCCGCGACCACGAGGTAGACGATGCCGCGCCCAGCATAGCCTGCGCGCATCACCGGCACGGCCCAGGAAAGATTCGATTTCGACACGCGCGCTCCTATCAGAGGTCCCGCGGCGTCAACCGGCGAGGGGCAGTTGGGTTCCCCCGTACCCCGGAGCGGCATCGGCGAAGGGCACCCGCGCCTTGACGATCCGCGCCGCGCGCGGGGTGAAGAGCTGGAGCGCCGGCAGGAGAGGCGGCAGCAGCTGTTTGGACCACAGGTTGTGCGCTTCGCGGCCCAGCTTCGCCGTCGAGGCCGGGCTGTGCCCGCGGCGCGGCTTGGCGTCCTGGATGGCACTTGCACCGGCGCCCGGCGCGAGGAAGGCGAAGCTTGCGTGCTTCTGCTGGACGCACAGGCCCGGGACGACCTGGTAGATCACCCGCCCCCCCGCGGGATCGAGCAGCACGAGATCCACCGCTAGGTGAAACCGCGGCTCCGCCGCAAGGAGCCTGCGCGCCGCGGTTCGCGCCAGGATATAGCCGCCGGCATCGACGGTGCGCGAGACCAGCCGGTGCAGCCCGCGACCCACATGCGTGAGCTCCGCCACCTCGGCCCGCGTGACCCTGACCCCGTTCGCGCTGAGCGTGATCACCTCCGCGTCGCCGGGGATCCAGCCGGCGTGCCCCAGGAACGCCGCCGCGTCGCTCGCGAGCCAGACGTCGTCCTCGAGCACGGCCCCGAAGGCCGCGTCGCCGCCGGCGATCCGCGCCCAGGCGAGCATGTGGCTCCGGTAGCAGCCGAGCTCGGCGCCGATCAGGCGGCGGCCACGCGCGTCGCGGGCGCATAGACGGGCGAGCTCGGCCTCGGCGATGGCCGACCCGTCCACCGCCGCGACCCGCTGCAAGTCGAGCCCGCGCCGCGCGCCCTGCGCCTGCATGAAGCTCCAGCGTTCCGGGGCGCGGTCGAGGTTGATGACATGGACCGGCATCGCGGCGGGGGCGTTCATGCCGGCACCGTCCGCTTCTCGATGCCGTCTGGCGTCCAGGACCGCCCCGAGCGGCGGACCTCGCGGATCGAAGCCTTGTGGCGGCGGATCTTCTCGGGGTCGGCATAACCGCGCGGGTGGTCGAGATGCACCAGCGGCGCGGTGTAGCGCAGGTGCCGGCCGCGCACCCCGGCGTTGGCGAGCCGCACGCCCAGCTCCTTGTCGCCGCCGCCATATTTGATCGTCTCGTCGTAGCCGTTGACCGCGATCAGGTCGGCGCGGAAGACCGAGGCGTTGGCGCCGCACAGCGCCCGCTGCACCGACGTCGCCCTTTCGAGTGCGGCCTGAGCCGGTCGCGGCAGCGGCATGGTCTTGAGCCAGGTGCCGAAGCGGTCGATGGCCCGGTGCCCGCGCAGCCAGTCGCGCGCGAAGACCCGCCCCGACACGACCAGCGCGGGTGTGACGGCGGCGGTCGCCTCGGCGTCGAGGCGGATCAGGCTGCCGGTCGAGAAGCGCCCCGGCGCCGCCAGCGCGAGGTGGCGGGCGAGGAAACCCGGGTGGATCAGCACGTCGCCGTCGATGAAGACGAGAAACTCGGCGCGCGACGTGGTGATGGCGCGGTTGAGGATCGCGCCCTTCTCGAAGCCGCGGTCCTCGTGCCAGACGTGGCGCAGCGTCAGGTTGGGATGCGCCGCGGCGAAGGCGGCGACCTGCGCCGCGGTCTCGGACCCCGATCCGTCGTCGGCGATGCAGATGCCGTCGGGGCGCACCCGCTGGGCCGCCACCGAGGTCAGGCACAGGGCCAGCGCGCGCGGGTTCTCGTAGGTCGAGACGATAAGTTCACAATGCATCGCGCTCACCGCCCCTTCCCCAGCAGCCGGCCGAACGTGCTTGGCTTGGTCGGGTGGAAGCGGCGCATGTACAGCACCACCGGCCTCGGCGCCGAGGAGAAGCGCCCGCCGAGGAACGGCTGCCTGCGGGCGTTGTAGACCTGTGGCAGCACCGTCAGCCGCAGATCCGAGGCCCAGAGCTTGTCGGGGAACGTCACCTGGTCGGCCTCAGAGCACGCGGCGGCGTAATCGGCCTGCCAGCTGCGCAGGAACTCCGTGACCTGCGGCGTGCGGCGGAAGAGGATCACGCCGCTGTTGTGCTGCGGGAAGGCCGTGGGCACGTCGTGGCGCGCCTGCCTACGGTAGGTCGCGAGCCACCAGCGCGGCACGTGTGCGGCGGCGATGTCGAAGCGCTCGAGCAGCCGGAACGCCGGAGCGAGGTCGCCCACCACCCGCGTGTCGCCGTCGAGATAGAGCGTCTGCGCGAAGGGGCTGCGCCACAGCACGTCGACCTTGGAGCGCATGTGGGGGCTCTCGATCGGCTCGATCCGGTCGAACTCCGGCAGGGGCTCTCCTGCGTCGGTGAAGAGCACCGCCGGAAGGCCGGGGTTGGCGGCGCGCAGCGAGGCGGCCGAGCGCCGCGCCGCCTCGACATGCGCCGCACCTGTGGCGACGTAGACGGCGCCGCGGTCGGTGTTCATGCGAGCCCCATCCGCGCGAGGCACTCCGGCGCCGTGCGGTCCTCGACCACGTCGCGCTCGATGTTGGCGACGGTGCGGCGGACCTTGCGCGCATATTCCGGCCGCTTGGCCGCGAGGTTCGGGCCGCGGCCGATCTTGCCGGCGAGATCGGCGGCGGAGCGGGTATAGTAGTGGTTGAGCTGGAGGTGGTCGACCGAATAGAACGCCCGCCGCTCGCGTCCGGCCCCGGAGAAGGTCTCGCCGCGGTCGTTGCAGGTCCGGTCCGACCCGTCGGTCTCCATCGAATGCACGCGCAGTACCGTCAGGTGGCAGGGATCGACGATGCACTTGAAGGCGCGCACGCCGCGCAGGTCGCCCATCGGGTCGGCGGCGCGCCGGGTGAAGTTGCGCAGCACCCCGCCCTCGGGCGGCGTGGCGTGGCCGGAGCGGCCGAACATGTGCCAGGGCAGCGAGACGTTGCGGCAGCCTTCGAGATGCGCCAGCGCCTCCGGCAGGCTGGCCACGCGCGTGGGGATCAGGAACTCGTCGACGTCGATGAAGCTCATCCAGCGGAAGCCCGCGCCGAAGACGCTGGCGGCATGGGCGTAGGCGAGCACCTGGTTGTGGATCTCGCGGCCCATGCGCGCGTCGCTGAGGCGCTGGCGCCACGGCACGACCGTCAGCGCGTCGCCCAGCGTCTCGCGCAGGATCGGGATCGTCGCGTCGGTGCAGCCGTCGTCGTAGGCGAAGACGCGGGCCACGCCGGCGCTTGCGTGGAAGGCGGCCCATTCGCCGACATAGGCCGCCTCGTCCCTGACGATCAGCACCAGGGCGATCCCGCCGCGGTCCGGCGCCGGTCGCGGCGGGACGATGCCGATCTTGCTGATCTTGCCGAAGACCGGCAGCTTCCAGTGCATCGAACCCCCAGGCGCTCCTGGCGCGGGGCTCTAGCATCTGCGCGCGTCCGAGGCAAAGGGCGTTGCAAGGCTTCGGGCCCGCTTCTATCACGGGCCGGTGGAACGGGAGGGGCGATGCGGCTGGGCTTCGACTACGGCGGCACCAAGATCGAGGGCGTCGCCCTCGGCCCCGACGGTATCGAGCGGGCGCGGGCGCGGGTCCCGACGCCGCGGCACGACTACGACGGTGGCATCCGGGCGATCGTGGGGCTCGCGGCCGGACTCGAGGCGCGCGCGCAGGGGCGGGCCGAGACGGTGGGCATCGGCGTGCCGGGATCGGTGGACCGGACGACCGGCGCGATCAGCCTGGGCAATGCGACCTGGCTCGACGGTCGCGACCTGCGCGGCGATCTGGGCGCGGCGCTCGCCCGGCCGGTGAAGGTCGCCAACGACGCCAATTGC
>JBBQRM010000042.1:0-11837 GCA_038214855.1 Rhodobacterales bacterium
GCAACTTCTACGAGCTCTACGCCATCGCCGCCGCCGTGCTCGGCGGCTGCTCGCTCCGGGGCGGCGAGGGGTCGGTGCTGGGGATCGTGCTCGGCACCGTGCTGCTCCAGGTGCTGCAGAACCTCGTGAACATGCTCGGCATCCCGAGCTCGCTCAATTTCGCGGTGATGGGCACGGTCATCCTGCTCGGGGTGATCGCGGACCGCGAGATCCAGCGCCGGCGCCAGGCGGCCATCGGGCGACGGATGCTCGAGGCGCGTGCCTCGACATGAGGCCGAGCCGGACCATTGCCGTGACCGCGGCGGGCGAGGGCCCGCAGCGAAACCGCCTCTAGGAACGAAGGAGAGCCAGGTGTCGAAACGGATCGTCTTCACCGGAGGCACCGGCAAGGCCGGGCGTCACGTGGTGCCGCATCTCGTCGCCAAGGGGCACAGCGTCCTCAACGTCGATCTCGCGCCCCTAGATCTGCCCGGCGTGCCGACGCTGATCGCCGACATCACCGACAGCGGCCAGATGTTCAACGCGCTGACGACGCATTTCGGGTTTCAAGGCTTCGAGATCGGCCACCCGGCCGCCCCGCCCGACGCCGTGGTCCATTTCGCCGCCATTCCGCGCGTGCTGATCGAGCCCGACAACCGGACCTTCGCGGTCAACACCATCGGCACCTACAACGTCATAGAGGCGGCGATGAAGCTCGGGGTGCGCAAGGTGGTGATCGCCTCGAGCGAGACGACCTATGGCGTCTGCTTCGCCGAGGGTGACAAGGACTTCCATTCGTTTCCGCTCGAGGAGGATTACGACTGCGATCCGATGGACAGCTACGGCCTGTCCAAGGTGGTGAACGAGCGGACGGCGCGGGCCTTCGCGATGCGCTACGGCGCCGACATCTACTGCTTGCGGATCGGCAACGTGATCGAGCCGCACGAATACGGCGCCTTTCCCGGCTACGTCGCCGAGCCGATGTCGCGCAAGCGCAACGCCTGGAGCTATATCGACGCGCGGGACCTGGGCGAGATCGTGCATCTGTGCCTGACCCACGACGGGCTCGGCTTCGAGGTGTTCAACGCCACCAACGACACGATCACGGCGGATATTCCGGCGGCGGAGTTTCTGGCGAAGTACTGCCCCCAGACGCCGATCACCCGGGAGATGGGCGAATGGGAGGCGCCGCTGAGCAACCGCAAGGCCCGCGAGGTGCTCGGATTTCGGGAGAGCCACGACTGGCGCAAGTACGTCTAGCGCGGGGCGAGGCTCGTCCGGAGAGGAGCCCGCGGCTAGCGCTCGGCGGTGCCGCACCGTGCGACATGCATTCTGCCATTGAAAAGATTGAAGAAAAGATCGGGTTTTCAGACTTCGTTAGGATCTGGTTGCACTGCTCGCGGATGTCGCCGGCGGTCACGATCTGCCGAAGTCGTCGGCGATCCGAATGATGTCGTCCTCCTCCAGATAGCTGCCGGTCTGCACCTCGACGATCTCGACCGGGATCTTGCCCGGGTTCGCGAGCCGGTGCGTGCAGCCGAGCGGCAGGTAGACCGACCCGTTCTCGCGCAGGAGAAGCGCCTCGTCGTCCCGCGCGACCTCGGCGGTGCCCCGCACCACCACCCAACTCAATGCTGGGCGCGGTGGTGATGCCTCTGCAGCGAGAGCTGCTTGCCCGGCTCGACCACGATCCGCTTGATGCGAAACCGGTCGCCGAGGTCCATCGTCTGGTACCAGCCCCAGGGCCGATGCACGCGCGCGGGCGTCCGGGCTTCGGCCATGCCGTCGGCCTCGAGTTCCTGGACCAGCGCCTTGACCTGGTGCGATCGCTCGATCGGCGCGACGAGCACCGCATCGACCGTGTCGATCACGGCGAGACCTTCGACCCCGAGCACGCAGAGCAGCCGACCGTCCGAGCGGAGGTAGCCGTTCGAGACGTCGCGCGCGTGAACCCTTCCCTCGCGCGCCACCCCCCGCGCGTCGCGAGCCCGTATGGGAGGCGCGGCCGCGCGTCACCCGAGCAAGACGCCCGCGGGGGATTTTCATGAGAACGCGCATCGACCGGGTCGCGGTGATCAGCGCGCGTTCCGACGTATCTGGACAGTCATTCCGGGGTAGCCAGTCACCCCGAGGATCGTTGCCGCATAGGCGTGATTTCTAATGTCAGGCGCGATGGCCTTCCGGCCCTGCCTTCGCGCCGGGCTTGCGTTCAGGGCAGACCGGGGAGCACCTTGTCGAGCGTCGCGGGATAGTCGCGCACGCGCACGCCGCAGGCGTTGTAGATCGCATTGGTCACCGCAGCGGCGGCGCCGCAGATGCCGAGCTCGCCGATGCCCTTGACCTGGAGCGGGTTCGCCCAGTCGTCGTGCTCGTCGAGGAAATGCACCTCGAGCTGCGGCACGTCGAGATTGACCGGCAGGTGGTACTCCGCGAGGTCGCGGTTCACTAGGTGTCCGTCGCGCAGGTCGTGCTGCAGCGCCTCGGTCAGCGCCATACCGATGCCGAAGGTCATGCCGCCCAGGCACTGCGAGCGCGCCGTCTTGGGGTTGAGGATGCGCCCGGCGGCGAAGACGCCGAGCATCCGGCGCACCCGCGTCTCGCCGGTCACGGCGCTGACGGCGACCTCGACGAAATGCGCGCCCCAGGTCGACTGGCGCACGGCCTTGCTGGTGCGGCCGGGCTCGACATGGCCGGTGGCCTCCCAGCTCTCGCCGTCGAGCACCTGCGCGAGCGCCTGCTTGCGGTTGCCGGCGATCGCCTCGCCGTCCTTCAGCGTCAGCTCCTCCTCCGTGCAGCCAAGACGCTCTGCAAGGCGCCCGCGCAGCTCCTCGCAGGCGAGATAGACCGCGGTGCCGCTCGAAGCCGCTCCCCAGGAGCCGCCCGAGCCCGGGCCGGGGGGCAGGTCGGTGTCGCCGAGGCTGACCGTCACCCGCTCCGTCGGCAGGCCCAGCGCCTCGGCGGCGATCTGGGTGAGGATGGCATAGGTGCCGGTGCCGATGTCGGTCATGTCGGTCTCGACTTTCGCGGTGCCGTCGGCGTCGAGCGTCACCCGGGCCTCGGCCTCTGCGAGGATGTTCACTCGCACCGCGGAGGCCATGCCGAGGCCGATCAACCACTCGCCCTCGCGCCTTCTGCCGGGCTCGGGGCTGCGGGCGTCCCAGCCGAAGCGCCGGGCGCCCTCCCGCAACGCCTCGGCGAGCATGTGCGACGAGAACGGGATGTCCTGCTCCGGATCGCGCTCCGGGATGTTGCGCAGACGCAACTCGATCGGGTCGATCCCCGCCGCCTCGGCGAGCTCGTCCATCGCGTTCTCGAAGATCGTGACGCCCACCGCTTCGCCGGGAGCACGCACCGACCCGGCGCAGGTCCGGTCGATGCGGGCGATCTGGTGGACGATCCGCCGGTTCGGCGCGCCGTAGAGGAAGTGCGTCGCCTGCGCCACCGGCTCCGAGAAGCTCTCGCCGGGCAGGTTCGAGACCAGCGCCTCGTGCGAGAGCCCGGTCAGGCGCCCCTCGGCGTCGGCGGCGAGACGGATGCGCTGGCGGGTCTCCGAGCGTCGCATCGTCGTCTCGAACACCTGCTGGCGGCTGAGCGCGACCGAGACTGGGCGCCCGAGCTCGCGGGCGGCGAGTGCTGCGGCCACCGCCTCGGGCGCGATCCCGAGCTTCGAGCCGAAGCCGCCGCCGACGTAAGGTGCCAGGATCCGCACCCGCGCCGGGTCGATCCCGATCGCATCGGCGAGCTCCGCCCGGTTGTACTTCAGCATCTGATAGCTGCCGTGCAGCAGCAGATCCTCGCCGTCCCATTCCGCGATGGAGGCATGCGGCTCCATCGGCGCACTGCTGTGGCCCGGCGTGCGGTAGGTGACATCGACGCTGACCGCGGCCTCGGCCATCGCCCGGTCGAGATCGCCCTTGTCGACCTGCTTGCCCTTCGGCGTCTCGACCTCCGTCGCCTCCGGATCGGTGACGGCCTCCTCGGGCTCATACTCCACGTGCAGCGACTGGGCTGCGTGGCGCGCCTGCTCGAAGCTCTCTGCCACCACCAGTGCGATCGGCTGGCCGAAATACGCGACCTTCGCCGGGTCCTGCACCGGCGCCTCGCCGGCGCCGCCCTGTGCCGGATTGCGCAGCAGCCGCTCGCCGTGAAAGACGCCGAGCACGCCCGGCATCTCCCGCACCGGACCCTCGCCCAGCTCCCGCACCCGGCCGCGGCTGATCGTAGCACGCACCAGCACGCCGTGGGCCAGGCCCTCACGCGGCCATTCGCTGGCGTAAGTGGCGACGCCCGAAACCTTGAGCGGCCCCTCCGGGCGGTCGAGCGGCTGACCGACCACGCCCTGGACCATGTCGTCGAGTCGGCGTCGGCGGGCGGGCTCGTCCATCTTAAGATGCGCAGTCATGACGGCTCTCCCTCGAGTGTTGCGTCGAGCAGCACCGCCTTCAGCGCGCGCCGGACGAGCGGCATTTTGAAGTCGTTGTGGCCCCGGCCCTGCGCCTTCTCGAGCAGGATGTCCGCCGCGCGGTCGAACAGGGTCTCCGACGGCGGCGCGCCCACCAGCGCCTCCTCGACGTCCGCGACCCGCCAGGGCATCGGTGCGAGCCCGCCGAAGGCGAGCGCCGCCGCCTCGATCCGCCCCCCGCCCATCCGCACAACGGCTGCGACCGAGACGAGCGCGAAGGCGTAGGAGGCGCGATCCCGGACCTTGCGGTAGATCTGCCGCCCGCCCGCCGGCGGCGGCAGCGTCACCGCGGTGATCAGCTCGCCCGGCGCGAGCGAGGTCTCCACCTCCGGCGTGTTCCCGGGCAGCCGATAGAGCTGTCCCAGCTCGAGCTCGCGCACCGTCCCGTCCGGCGCCGCGACCTCGACGCGGGCACCCAGCGCGCGCATCGCCACCGCCATGTCGCTGGGATGCGTCGCGATGCACTGCTCGCTGCCGCCCAGGATCGCGTGGATGCGGTTGATCCCGCCGAGCGCGCCGCAGCCGGAGCCGGGCGCGCGCTTGTTGCAGGGCATCGCCGTGTCGTAGAAATACCCGCACCGCGTGCGTTGCAGCAGGTTGCCGCCGGTCGTCGCCTTGTTGCGCAATTGCCCGCTCGCCCCCGCGAGCAGCGCCCGCGCGAGCACCGGATAGTCGGCCCGCACCCGCGCATCCGCGGCGAGGTCGCTGTTGGTGACCAGCGCCCCGATCCTCAAGCCGCCGCTCCCGGACACCTCGATGCCGCCGAGGTCCAGCCGGTTGATGTCGACGAGCCGCCCCGGCGCCAGCACCTCGAGCTTCATCAGGTCGAGCAGGTTGGTGCCGCCGGCGATGAAGGCCGCGTCCTCGCCGGCAGAAGCCCCGGTCGCGTCCGCGATGCTGTCGGCGCGCCCGTAGGCGAAGGGCCTCACGACGCGGCTCCGGCGTGAACTTCGCGGATTGCATCGACGATGTTGGGGTAGCACGAGCACCGGCACAGGTTGCCGCTCATCCGCTCGGAGATCTCCGCGTCGCTCAGCTCGGGCGCGGCTTCGAGATCCTCGCTCACATGGCTCGGCCAGCCGGCGCGCGCCTCCTCGAGCATCGCGGTCGCCGAGGTGATCTGCCCCGGCGTGCAGTAGCCGCACTGATAGCCGTCGTGCGCGACGAAGGCCGCCTGCAACGCCGACAGCGCCTCGGGCGTGCCCAACCCCTCGATCGTGGTGATCGCGTCGCCGTCGTGCATGCAGGCGAGCGTCAGGCATGAATTGATCCGTCGACCGTTGACGATCACCGTGCAGGCCCCGCACTGGCCGTGGTCGCAGCCCTTCTTCGTCCCCGTCAGCCCCAGATGCATCCGCAGCGCGTCGAGGAGCGTCGTGCGCACGTCGGCGTCGAGCGTCCGCTCCGCCCCGTTGATGCTGAGCGTGGTCTGCATGAATGTCTCCCGATTATGTCGGCTGGATGGCAGAGGAGGGGGACGTGCCCCGCGGTCGCCCGGTCAACGCGCTGCAACCGTAGATGGTTCCCCCGGGCGCGGGCCGAGCCTTCAGACCGGCTCCATCGCCTGGCGCGCCAGCGCCTCCTGCACGCCCGCGTCGGCCTGCATCCGCCCGCGATGCGCCTCGAGTGCGGGATAGTCGCCGATCGCCAGCGGCGTCTGCTCGATCCAGCGCGCCAAAACGTAGAGATAGGCGTCCGCGAAGCTGCGCCGGCCCAGATACCATTCGCCGTTGGCAGCCAGCGTCTCGTCGAGGCGCCGGTAATGCTCGGCGAGCTTGGTATAGGACTTGGCCTTCACCTCCGCCTGCGCCATTTCGGTGTCGGCGAAAGCCTTCGTGTTGAAATGCGGGCCGTAGTCGGAATGCACCTCCGAGGTCATGTAGCTCAGCGCCTCTGCCTCCCGGCGGCCCAGCCGGGTGTCGCGCGCATACCCCGCCTTGCCGTGTGCGGCACCGAGCCAGGCGAGGATCGCCGCCGCCTCGGTCAGCACTTCGCCGTCGTCGAACTCCAGCGCCGGCACCTTGCCCTGCGGGTTCAGCGCCAGGTATGCGGGCTTCTTGTGGTCGCCGTAGTTCATGTTGGCGATCTCGACCGGCGCGTCGAGCCAGGCCACGGCGATGTTCGGCGCCAGCGCGCAGGTTCCGGGCATCGTATAGAGCTTCGGCATGGTCTTCCTCCTGTCAGGCGTCGGTTGGCTCGAGAAACGCGTGCACCGCCTGGATCACCACCGAGCCCTCGCCGACGCCCGAGGCCACGCGCTTGACCGACCCCGCGCGCACGTCGCCCACCGCGAAGACTCCGGGCCTCGTCGTTGCATAGGGCGAGGCGAGCGGCTGTCCCGCGGCGTCGCGGCCGGTCGCAACGAACCCCTTGGCGTCGAGCGCCAGGCAGCCGTCGAGCCAATCGGTGTTGGGCTCCGCCCCGATCATGACGAAGACGTTGCCGATGGCGTGCTCGGACGCCTCCCCGGTCTGCCGGTTGGTCCAGGTCACGCGCGCGAGCTCGGTCTCGCCGTCGAGCGCGGTGATCTCGGAATGGGGATGCAGCGTGATCTTCGGCGAGCTCTCGATGCGCTGCACCAGATAATCCGACATCGTCGCCGCGAGCCCCGCGCCGCGCACCAGCACGTGCACATGGCGGGCGGTGCGCGACAGGAACATTGCCGCCTGTCCCGCGGAATTGCCGCCGCCCACCACCGCGACCTCGGCGTTGTCGCACAGCCGCGCCTCGAGCGCGGTCGCGGCGTAATGGATGCCCTGGCCCTCGAACCGCGCGTAGTTCGCGAGGTCGAGCTTGCGGTAGCGCGCGCCGCTCGCGATCACCACCGCGCGGGTCGTGAGGCTCTGTCCATCGTCGAGCGTCAGCCGGTAAGGCCTCTCCTCGCAGGCGAGGCCCGTCACCTGCCGCGAGATCGCCAGCGTCGCGCCGAATTTCTGCGCCTGGGTCTGCGCCCTTCCCGCCAGTGCCTGCCCGGAAATGCCGGTCGGAAAGCCGAGGTAGTTCTCGATCTTGGACGAGGTGCCGGCCTGACCGCCCGGCGCCGTTCCCTCGATGACGATGGTCTGGAGCCCCTCGGAGGCCGCGTAGACCGCCGCCGCAAGGCCGGCAGGCCCCGCGCCGATCACCGCGACGTCGTAGAGCCGGTCCGGGTCCAGCGTCTCCGTCAGCCCCAGCGCGTCGGCGAGTGCCGCGACCGAAGGATTGCGCAGCACCTCCTCGCCCGGCGCGATGACCACCGGCAGGCTTTCGCGGCCGAGCTCGAAGCATTCCAAAAAGCCTTCCGCGTCCGGATCGGCCTCGGTATCGAGCAGGCGGTGCGGATAGCCGTTGCGCGACAGGAACCGCTGCAGCCTGAGCGTGTCGCCGCCGTGCCCCGGGCCGATCAGAACCACGCCGCCCTGGGCGTGCTGGATCAGCCCGACCCGGCGCAGGATGAAGGCGCGCATCACGATCTCGCCGATATCGGGCTCGCCCGCGACCAGCCTGCGGAAATCGGCACGGCGCACCCGCACGATCCGGCTGTCCGCGCCGGTACGCCCCGAGACAAGGATCCGGCGGTTGTTGAACAGGTCGAGCTCGCCCGAGAACTGCCGCTCGCCGTGCACCGTGAAGACGTTGGGCGTGCCGTCGGGGGCCGTGTCGAAGATCTCGATGCTGCCCTCGAGCACCAGGAAGAAGTCCACCGACCGCTCGCCGCGCTCGAAGACCGTCGTTCCGGCCGGCAGCCGCTCCTCGGAACCGTAGGTCGCGACGCGCGCCACCATCTCCTCGGACAGGCGCGGAAAGGTCTGCGCCTCGCGCGCATAGGGATCGGCTGCGTCCAGATCGGCCATGCCTCGAGCACTCCCCCGGTTCGTCGCCCGCAACCTAGCCCGCGTGACCCTGCGGGCAAAGGGCAGCCGGACCCCCCGTCCACAGAAAAAACCCGCGCCTGTTGAGGGGCGCGGGGAGCCAGGTGACAGGGAAGTCCGACGAGTATGGAGCCGTCGCCGCGTAGTGACCAGCCTCCCGCCGCGCGAAAGCCAAAACCTGCCTACCGCCGGCGCCGACGGTGAGCAAATCCTTTCCAAGTGGTTAATGGAGAGGAAAATAACCCTTAAGATCAGAGATTTACCGATTTGCTCAACCTTGAGCACGTGCCGAGTGCGTCGGCGCATCAGCCGGGCACGGACCCCGCCATCAGGCTCCGCAACCCGTCCCGCGCCCTCTCCGCCCGCTCCAGATGCAGCCCGGCGAGCGGCGCCTCGGCACCGTAGGCGAGGCTGAGAAGCGCGTTCGCCCGGTCGAGCAGGTCCCGGTCCGCCCCGCCCGCGCGCGCCCGCGCCGCAATTCCGTTGCGCAGCGCCGCGATCGCGGCGACCGCAGCGGCGAGGTCCTCGTGGCGGACGTCCGGCCCGGCGGCAAGAGCCGCGTCGAGCCGTTCCGCCGCGGCTTCGGCCTCTGCGCGCAGCCCGCTCACGGTCCCAACCTCGGCACCGAGCGCGGCGCGGGCAGGTTGCGGGGCTGGGCAAAGCCGAACTGGGCCTCCGGGCGGCGGGCGGTCTCCTTGCCGGCGTTCATCAGCGCGTGCCGCACCAGGAAGCCGCCCGCCAGCATCGCCACCGATCCCAGCATCGGAACCGCCACCGGCACCCGCTCGCGCCCCAGCGCGCTCAGTGCATAGGCCGCCAGCGGCACCGCGCCCGCAACGATCAGATCCGCGGTCTCCACTGCACGCTCCTCGGGCGCGCCCCGCATCGCCGCGGTGATGCCGGCCGCGTCGCGCTGGCGCTTGGCATCCCGGCTCGCGATCAGGTGCACCGTTGCCGCAACCGCCGCCACCGCCTCGAAGCGCCGGGCAGTGGCATCGCGCCCTCCCAACCGCTCGCCCAGCGCCAGCGCCGCCGCGGCGCTGCCGAGCGAGGCTGCAGCGAATTTCACCCCCAGCTGGCGCGGCGTCGCCGCCCAGTAGGGCGCGCTCGTCGAGGACATCAGCGCCGCGGTATAGGTCGCGGCCCCGGCGCCGGTCACCGCCGCGCCCGCCCGCGCGAGCCGGGCCACGCGCCCCGCACCCAGCGCTCCGACCCCGCTGAAGAGCCCGAAGGCGCCAAAGGTATAGGTCCCGATCGACATCGGCGAGGTCGGCCGCAGGATGCGCAGCATGTTGTACCACCGCCGCGGCGTCTTGAGATCGGCGATCAGCAGCGCCGCCCCCACGGCTGTCGCCGCGAGCGCGATCCCGCCGGCGTTGCGGACCGCGCCGGCATAGGCGCGCCGGTCGACGCGCCCGCCGAGCCAGGCCAGCGCCTGCGCCCCGCCGGCGAGTCCGGCCACGAAGACATAGGCGCTGACCTTCCAGTTCCAGTGCGGCGGCTTCAGCGCCGGGCGTCCGTAGTAGGTCTCGCCGGAATAGCCGGCGGCGGAAAGCTCGATCTTCACCGCCGCGATCCCCCCAGCACGGCCGCGGCGACCAGAGCCAGCCCCGCGAAAGCCGCGAGCCCGGTTCCGAGCGCAGGTGCGATCCGCGCCGCCGGCCGCGTCGGCGCGGCCGGCAGGTTGTAGACCTCCGGCCGGTCCACGAGCAGGAAGAAGGCGTTGAGCCGCTCGAGCCCCCCGGTCGCCCCGGGCGTTCCCGGCGCGCCGTAGAGATACGCGTCCTCCACCCCCCGCGCGTGCAGCTCCCCGACCCGCGCCCGCGCCCTTCGGTCGAGCTCGTCCAGCTCGCCGAACTGGATCGAGTCCGTCGGGCAGGACTTCGAGCACGCCGGCTCCAGCCCTCCCTTCAGCCGGTCGTAGCACAAGGTGCACTTGTGCGCCTTGCCGTCGGTCTCGTCCACGTCCACCACCCCGAAGGGGCAGGCGGTCACGCAATAGCCGCAGCCGTTGCAGATGTCCTGCTGGACCACCACCGTGTCGAACTCGGTGCGGAAGATCGCCCCCGTCGGACAGGATTCCAGACACGGCGCCGGGTCGCAGTGCTTGCAGACGTCGCTCATCATCAGCCAGCGGCTCTGGAACTCGGGCATCGCCCCCGCGCTGTCCTGCTCCTCGCGCACCTGCTCGACGAAGGCCACGTGCCGCCAGGTCGTCGCCGACAGCGCCGCGGTGTTGTCGTAGCTCATCCCGGTCAGCCCGCCCGCCTCGGCCGGCAGCTGGTTCCACTCCTTGCAGGCGACCTCGCAGGCCTTGCAGCCGATGCACAGCGTCGTGTCGGTGAAGAACCCGTAGCTCTTGCCCGGCTCCACCCGACAGCCCGCGGTCAGCGCCGCCTCGCCGCCCTCCGGCCCGACCCGCGTCCCCGGCACCCGCGCCACGCCCTGCATCATTCCGCTGTCTCCCTCGGGCGTCCGAGCCGCCCCTTGCGTACGGCGCAGGTCAGCGCCTTGTTCTCGTGCATCGAGGTGTTGGCGTCGCCGACCACCGCGGTCAGCACATTGGCGATGTCGCCGGTCGCATAGCCCTGCCAGCCGAAGTGCCAGGGCATCCCCACCTGAAACACGCGCGCCCCGTCGATCTCGAAGGGCCGCAGCCGCCGCGTCACCAGCGCCCGCGTCTCGATCTCGCCGCGCGCGGTCGAGATCACGATCCAGTCCAGCGTCGCCACGCCGAGCTCGCGCGCGAGCTCGGGCGGCAGCTCCGCGAACCCCTCGGGTTGCAATTCCGCGGTATGCGGCACGCCGCGCGTGGGCGTCCCGCCGGAATGGTGCTCGGTCAGCCGGTAGGTGGTCAGCGCATGCGGATAGCGCTGGTCGGCCACCTCGTGCAGCGGATTGTCCGGCCGGGCGAAGCGCTTGGCGACCGGGCTCGACTGCTGGGCGTGCAGCGGGTTGCGCACCGGGCTCTCGATCGGCTCGTAATGCGTCGGCAGCGGGCCGTCCTTGAGCCCCGACGGCGAGAAGATCGCGCCCCGCCCGTCGGGCATCATGATGAACGGCTGGTCGCCGCCGAGCGCGTCCATGCCGGTCGGGTGCTGCGACCAGTCCGGCCGGTAGTCCGGCCGCTTTTTGGGCTCGAAGTCGATCGCGTCCGGGCTCTGCCAGGCACCCTCCGCCTCGTCCCACCAGACCAGCCGCTTTGCCTCCGACCAGGGCCTGCCCTCCGGGTCGGCCGAGGCGCGGTTGTAGAGCGTCCTCCGGTTCGCGGGCCAGGCGAAGCCCCAGCCGAGATGCGTCCCCGGCCCGTCCTTGCCATCGGCCGCGCGCGCGCGGGTCTGGTTGTGATCGGCCTTCGGATGCGCCCCGCAGTAGATCCAGCTCCCGCAAGCGGTCGTGCCGTCGTCCTTCAATTCCTTGAAGCTCCCGAGCTGCTCGCGCTCCGGCCAGGTGTAGCCGTTGATCTCGCGCAGCACCGCCTCCGCGTCAATGTCCCCCCGCGTGCCGACGCGCGGATAATCGAGCGTCAGCGCCCGGATCGGCGC
>JBBQRM010000043.1:0-11831 GCA_038214855.1 Rhodobacterales bacterium
GTTCTTCATCGGCATACCGCCCGCGGTCGCGGTCGCTTCGGCGGCGAACCAGATCGTCGGCTCGTCGTTCTCGGCGCTGCTCGCGCATCTGCGCCGCCGCACGGTGGACTTCCGGATGGGATGCGTGCTGCTGGCCGGTGGCATCGTGGGCTCGGCCGCCGGGGTGCAGCTCTTCGCCTGGCTGAGCCGGCTCGGGCAGATCGAGACGCTGGTCAGCTTGCTCTATGTCATCATGCTCGGAACCATCGGCATGCTGATGTTCGTCGAATCCGCGCGCGCGCTCCGTCGCCGCCCCGATCCGAACGCGCTGCTGAAGCCGCGCCGGCGACACAGCTGGGCGCACCGACTTCCGCTCAAGATGCGGTTTCGCACCTCGCATATGTACGTGAGCGCGATCCCGCCCTTCGTGATCGGGGCGATCGTGGGCGTGCTCGCCGCGATCATGGGGGTGGGCGGCGGCTTCATCATGGTGCCGGCGATGATCTATCTGGTGGGGATGCCGACCAAGGTCGTCGTCGGCACCTCGGTCTTCCAGTTCGTCTTCGTGACCGGCTTCACCACCTTGATGCACGCCTGGCGCACGCAGAGCGTCGATACCGTGCTCGCGGTGATCCTGCTCGTCGGGGGCGTGATCGGCGCGCAGGTGGGGGTCGTGCTCGCGGTGCGCCTGCGGGCCGAGCAGCTTCGCATCCTGCTCGCGCTTCTCGTGCTCGCGGTCTGCCTCAAGCTCTTTCTCGACCTGGCACTCCGACCCGACGAGATCTATTCGGTGCGGAGCCTCTGAGCGTGCCGTGGCCAGAGCGATCTTCGGGCAGGATGATCTGGCCGGAGCCGGTGATGCTCACGGGTGCTCAAGCTTGAGCAAATCGACAAGATATTGATTTGGAAAGAGTTTTCTGGTGCCATTAACCACCTGGAAAGGATTTCGCGCCGTTGCGGTCAGGTCGGACGCCGCCCTGGCGGCACTCCTGCTCGCGCTCGCGCTGCCGGCGGCGGCGGCGGAGCGGGTGGTGACCGGCGTCTCGGCGGACACGGTCGCGCTGAACGTGACCTTCGCGAGCCCGGAGATCCTCGTCTTCGGCGCGATCAGCCGCGACGCGCCGGTACCCGAAGGCGCCGGGCCGCTCGACATCGTCGTCACCCTCAAGGGGCCGCCCGAGCGCGTCGTGGTGCGCCGCAAGGATCGCGTGCTGGGGCTGTGGGTGAACGCGGCCGCGGTCAGGGTGCGGGGAGCGCCGAGCTTCTATGCCGTCGCCGCGACGCGGCCCGTCGCCGAGATTCTGTCCGAGACCGAGCGGCTGCGCTACGCGATCGGCATCGATCAGGCGGTCCGGCTCTTCGGAAGTCACCCGACCATCGCCGACACCGGCGCCTTCGCCACCGCGCTCGCGCGGATCCGCCTGGCGGAGGGGCGGTTCTCGCTTCTGGAGAACGGCGGGGTCGGGCTGGAGCAGGACACGCTCTTCCAGGCCCGGTTCGTGCTGCCCGCCGATCTGGTGGAAGGGACCTACGCCGCCGAGGTGTTCCTGGTGCGCGACGGGCAGGTGATCAGCGCAGGCATGACGCGGATCGAGGTGCGGCTGGCCGGGATCGAGCGCTGGATCTACAACCTCTCGCGCGAGGCGCCGTTCGTCTACGGCCTCTTCGCCATCGCGGTGGCGCTCGCCGCCGGCTGGCTCGCCGCCTTCGGCTTCCGCCTGATCCGGCGCTGAGGCCCGGTCGCGCGAACTTTCAGGCGAACTTGTCGTAGCGGATGTCGGCGGCGGGAAGCTTGCCCTCGGTGATCAGCATGCGCAGCGCGCCGTCGACCATCGGCGGCGGACCGGCCACGAAGCCGATCACGCCCGCGAACTTGCCTTGCATGCCGCGCGACGCCGCCTCGTGCACGAAGCCGGTGTCGAGCCTGAGCGCGGGATGATCGGGATGGGTGCGCGTCCCCGGGTCGGCGTGAGAGAGCGCCAGCGTGATGCAGAGATTGTCGCCCGCCCGCTGCGCGAGATAGGAGAGCCGGTCGAGAAAGAAGCAATCCGCGAGCGTGCGGACCCCAAAGAAGAGCCAGCCGCGGTGGTCGGCGAAATAGCTCTCCTGACAGGCGTGGTCGAGGATCGCCATCATGCCGGCGATGCCCGAGCCGCCGCCGATGCAGACGATGTCGCGGTCCTCCGCCGGGTCGAAGGTCGCGCGTCCCAGCGGCCCGAAGAGCTTCAGCTCGGCGCCGTCGATCTCCGAGGAGAACAGCCAGTCCGAGAACCCGCCGCCCGGCAGCCGCTTGACGAGGAAGTCGAGCCGCCGCGTCCTGCGCGCATAGCTGGTCATCGAATAGGCGCGCAGCCCCCGCACCTGCGGCTGCTCGAGGGTCATGAACTGCCCGGCGTCGAAATCGACGGGCTGGTCGAGCTCGACGCTGAACTGCACCACGTCGTGGGTGAGGCGCCGGCTCTGCCGAAGGACCCCGGTGAGGTGGCGCGGCACGATGCCCTTGGGGAACGCGCCCTGCACCGCGGCGGAGGGCACGCGGACCACCACGTCGGTCTTGGCCACAGTCTGGCAGAGCAGGCGGTCGCCCTTCTCCAGGTTGAGCTTGACGGCGCCGGGGGCCTTGTCCCAGGCCATGATTGCCTCGCCCTGCATGATCCGGCCCCGGCAGGTGCCGCAGGTGCCGGTCGCGCATTCGTAGGGCAGGGTGATCCCCTGCCGGAGGCCGGCGGCGAGCAACGTCTCGCCGGGGAGGCAGGCGTACTCGAAGACGCCGCTCTTGCTCTGGAGCGTGACCCTGGCGAGCCCGTCGGGGCCGGCTGTCGGCTCTTCCGTCACTGGCTGAAGAACGCGTCGTCGTCCATGTCGTCCTCGTCCTCGAACTCGTAACGGTGCTCTTGCTCGATGAACGCGAAGAGCGCGCCGTCCTCCTGCTTCACCTCGTAGAAGAACAGGGACTTCTCGGTCTCGCTGCCGGTGATCTCCCTGGCCTCGAGATCCCATTGCCACAGATGCTTGGTGCAGGTGAGGGTCCGGCCCTCGATTATGCCCGATTGCTCCAGCGGCTCCTCCATATGCGGGCAGAGCGGGGGGAAGGCGCGGAACCCGCCGCCATAATTGGCGACGACCACCGGAATCCCGTCGATCTCGAACTTCTTGAGCTGCCGTTCCGCGATGCTGTCCGGCGCGCAGATGCGTCTCCAGGTCATCGGTCCTCCCCCTCTGGTCCAGCTTGGGCCGCTCAGATCGGCCAGTGCGAGCCCTTGTCGAGCCGCCGCGTGTCGAGCTCGACCTTGCGCGACACGAACCGCGCGCGGCCATCCTCGACGCGGAGCCTGTCGACGTAGCGGCCGATCATGAACAGACGGCTGCTGCCGGCGTCGATATGCGAGTTCGTGCCGTCGAGCAGGTTCTGGTAGACCGCGAGCGCGCTCACCACCGTCACGGTGCCGTCGTCGTTCTCGTCCACGGTGTAGACCGTCGCGTGGCGCCTGAGCGGCGAGTGGTCGGTGTTGTGCTTGATCAGCATGTCGGTCATGCCCTTCAACCCCGCGCGGTCGCTGGAGAAGTAGATCATGTCCTTGCGGATCTCCGGACTGTACGCGCCGATCTCGTACTGGAAGCTCTCGTCGCACAGCTCCAGCCAGTCGCTCCAGCGCTCGTCGTCGAGATAGACGCAAGCCCGGTAGACCGCATCCCGCACGGGGTCGTGCATTGCGACGCCGTTCAAAGCCATCGTTTGGTTCCTCGCTTCTGCCCCTCGGCCTCCGGGCGGGAGGCGGCGGCTCTCGACGCGCCCCTCCCTGTGGTCCGGAAAGGCTACTCCGCCGCGGCCATCGGGGCCTGATGCGGCTGCGCGGGGTCGCTGGGGCTGCGGTTCATCCACTGGCCCCATTCGTCGTAATAGTGCCGCATCCCGACCTCGTCGTGGATCAGGTTGTTCTCGTGCCGTCCGTGCAGGATGCGCCGCGGTTCCGAGCCCGGCGGCATCGTCGCACCCTGACCCGCGACCCCGACCAGATCCTCGTGCAGGTTGCGCCCGAACGGCCCCCAGATCGTGTTGTGGTGGTCGATGCGGGTCCGCCGCTGTTCGGGCGTGTCGCTCTTGAGGCCCAGCCCGCGGAACTCGATCATCACCTCGTTGGGTCCCAGCGGCGTGACGATGTCGCACCGCAGGGCCGAGCCGCGCAGGTTGAAGTTCATGCCCGGGAACAGGTCGACCATGTACCATTGGTTGGGCGGCAGGCCCGGGAAGGAGAGGGTCTCGCGCGACTTGAACCCTTCGTATTCGTCATATTTCACCTCGAAGGAGCCGACGTTGACGTGGCCGTGCTTGAAGCCGGTGTTCTCGCGGGCGAAATAGGCGTCGTTGAAGCCGGTCACCCGGTTATGGTAGTGCATGAAGTCGTGGTAGAACTCGCTGTTGGTGTCGTGCCACAGCTTGTAGTTCGTGCCGACCACCGCCTTGTGGTAGTGAAATACTTCGAGCGGCTCTGCCTCGAGCGGCCCGCGGATGACCTTGAAGGCGTCGCCGCACCATTCCTCGAGCGGCATCGCGCCGTCGTCGAGCGACACCCAGACGAAGCCGCCGAAGTTCACTTCGCAGCGTAGGCGTCTCAGGCCGGTGTTCTCCTTGCAGAGGCGGTCCTGGTAGCCCTCCTTCTCGCGCGAGATGTAGACGCAGTTCCCCTTCATGTCGTATTGCCAGCCGTGGAACATGCAGGTCATGCGGCGCGGGTTGCCCGACGGCTGGCCCTCGGCGAAGGAGCCGGACGGGCGCCGCTCGATGATCATGCCGCGGTGCGGGCAGACGTTGAGGAAGGCGCGCACCGTGTTGTCGGGACCCCGCGTCATGATCACCGGCTCGCGCGCGATCGTCGCGGTCCGGAAATCGTAGGGTTCGGCCAGCTCGGATTCGTGGCAGAGCGGCACCCAGACCTTCTTGAAGATCTTGTCGATCTCCTCCTCGAATATCTCCGGGTCGGAATAGATCCGGCTATCCACCCATTCGTTCGTCTGCAGCGGCGGGGTCTGGGTCCACTGCTTGTGGTTCCTGGCGGGCATCGTTGTCTCCTCCATCGATCCCCGATGAACGCATACGGCGGATCGGTTCTCGAACCGGCGCGGCAGTCGAAGCTGTCGCGTCATACGCTATTAGATACCCATTTCGGATCACCGTCCAAGCGCGCGTAGATTGAAACTGCTTATGGCTGCATAGGCGGCGCCATGCGTGGCTGGCGACCCGACACGTCAGAAACGTCTGGTGCGACCCTCGCGTGGATACGGCTATTTCGGGATACAGCCGAACTATTTTACAACCCGTCCCGGGCGGGGTGCACTCGCGCAACAAAAACCAAAACGCATCCAGGGAGGATTTGATGGCTGATTTCCAGACGACGATTCGGCGCACCGTGATGGCGGCAGGCGTGGCACTGGCGCCTCTCGCCGCTCAGGCCGAGGTGGACTTCGGCGAGATCGGAACGCCGGTCGATCTGGTGGTCGGCTACCAGCCGTACTACACCGAAGCGTGGTCGGGCCTCGTGAACAACGGCAAGCAGTTCTGGAAGAAGTACCTTCCGGAAGGATCGACCGTGGAGTTCCAGGTCGGGCTGCAGGGGTCGGTCATCGTCAACGCGATGACCGGAGAGAAGCAGCACATCGGTTACATGGGCGACATGCCGGCGATCGCCTCGACCTTCCGCGACCGACCCGACCGCGGCGGCACCGACATCCGCATCGTCGCGGTGGCCGGCACCTCGACGCAGCAGTGCAACATCTTTCTCGTGCGCAACGAGGCGCCGGAGTTCGAGGACGGCAAGGCGGCGGTGGCCTGGATGGACGGGAAGACGGTCTCCGCGCCGCACGGCGCCTGCACCGACCGCTTCGCCCAGCGGGCGTTCGATCTCGCCGAGATCGAGCCGCAACGCTACCTCAACCAGAACATCGAGGTGATCACCACCAACTTCCGCGCCGGCAAGCTGGACGCGGCGGCGATCTGGGAGCCGACCGCCACGAAGATCGAGATGGCGGGCCTCGCCCGGCGCGCCGCGAGCGGCAGCGACTTCGACATCCGGGACGGCGCCTTCATCGTGATGCTGAACGACCTGATCGAGCAGCGGCCCGACGTGGTGAAGGGATGGCTCAACGCCGAGCTCGACGCGCAGCTCTACATGCTCGATCCCGCGAACGCTGCCGAGGTGGCGCAGATGGCCACCGAGCAGACCGAGCAGATCGAGGCCGAGGTGCTCTGGGCCGCACTGTACCACGCGCCCGACGATGCGAGCCCGGTGAAGCTGGAGCTCGATTTCATCGTCACGCCCGAGGTCGAGCAGCTGATCTCCGAGGCGACGGAGTTCCTCTACAGCCTGCCGCAGAAGCCCGCCGCCGCGCCGCAGATCCGCGAGGGTGGCGTGATGGACCAGTTCGCGCGCGAAGTGCTCGAGGAGCGCGGGCTGGAGGCGCCGCTCGGCGTGATCGAATCCCGTCCGATGAGCGACTTCGCCGAATGACGCGAGTGGGTCCGCGGGCCGCGCCTGCGGGCCCGCGGGTCGTGGACCTGTCCCTCGGAAAGGCTGCACCGGAGACCAGATGACCGACAACACCGACGACGTCTTCAGCGCGACCCGGACCGTTGCCCCCACCGGCCCGGCGATGGTCTGGTACAACACGCGCAAGCGGATGCGGACGCCCGATCCCTACCTGATGTTCCTGGGGATCTTCCTGTGGATCTTCGTCTACTGGCTGCTGACCGAAGGGCTGCGGCTGCCGCGCTTCGAGAAGATGCCGGGGCCGGTGGCGGTGCTGTCGGACTGGCTCTCGCCCGAGCCGTTCCAGGGCATCTCGATCTTCACCGAACGCTATTACGAGCACATCTGGGTGAGCTGCCGGCGCATCGCCATCGCCTTCACGCTCGCCACCGCCCTCGGCGTGCCGCTCGGCCTGCTGATGGGCTGGTCGCGGGTCTTTCGCGACTACACCTTCCCGATCCTCGAGACGCTGCGTCCGATCCCGATCCTGGCCTGGGTGCCGCTGGCGATCCTGATGTTCCCGGGCTTCGAGGCGCCGGTGATCTTCCTCGCGACGCTTGCCTCGCTGTTCGTGACCACGCTCAACACTTATCTGGGCGTCCAGTCGATCGACGATTCCTATTTCCGCGCCGCCGGCTGCCTTGGCTCGAGCCGCTGGCAGGTGTTCCGACATGTCGTGATCCCGGGCGCGCTGCCCTTCGTCTTCACCGGCCTGCAGATCTCGATCGGCGTCGCCTGGTTCTCGCTCGTGGCCGCCGAGATGGTCTCGGGCGATCTCGGGCTGGGGTACCTGATCGTGGACGCGTACATGAACAACGTCACGGTCCCGATGGTGATCGGCATGCTCACGCTCGGGTTCGTCGGCTGGTTCACCTCGTCGCTGGTGCGTCGCCTCGGGAACGCAATGATGGGTTGGCACGTGCGCGCGCTGGCGCTGCAGGGCCGCTGAGTGGCGAGCACAAGAGGGAGGAGCACCATGCACGAGGTCGAGGAGAAGCGGCACGATCGGGAGCGGGTGGCCGCGAACCTGAAGGGTGCGCTCAGCATCCGCAACGTCACCAAGGTCTACGATCCCGGGGGCGCCAATGTCATGGCGGTCGACGATTGTTCGATGGAGATTGCGGCCGGCGAGGTCTGCATGGTGGTCGGCCCCTCCGGCTGCGGCAAGACCACGCTGCTCAGCGCCATCGCCGGATTCCATTCGATCACCTCGGGCGAGATCCGCCTCGACGGCGAGCTGCTCTGCGGCCCCTCCCGGCCGAAGGCCGAGATGGGCGCCGATCGCATGGTGGTCTTCCAGAACGGCGCGCTCTTTCCCTGGAAGACGCTGCTGGAGAACGTCGCCTACGGGCCGATCATGCAGGGCAAGCTGTCCAGGCGCGATGCCGAGGCGCTGGCGGAACGCATGCTCGCGGAGGCGGGCCTGACAGGCATCGGGCCGAAGTACCCCGGCGAGGTCTCCTCCGGCATGGCGCGGCGCGCGGAGATCGTCCGTGCGCTGATCAACGAGCCGAAGATCCTGCTGCTCGACGAGCCGTATCGCGCCATGGACGCGCTGACGAAGTCGATGATGCACGAGTCGCTTCTGGAGGTCTACGACCGGACGCGGGTGACGATCTTCTTCATCACCCACGACCTGGAGGAGGCGATCTTCCTCGGCGACCGGGTCTATGTGATGACCACGCGGCCCTGCAAGCTGAAGAAGGTGGTGGACGTGACCATCCCCAGGCCGCGCCGATACGACGTCCTCGCCTCGGAGGAATTCCGCCTGCTGTTCGAGGAAACCAAGGACGCCGTGCACGAGGAGGCCCTGAAGGCCTTCGAGGCCGGCGAGCGCGAGCTCGCCTGAGACCTGGAGGAGACGAGGCCCGATGAGCGACACGACCCAGACCATGCAGCGGTCCGCGACCGGCCTACCGCCTTCGCGCATCCTGAAGCTGATGGCGAACCCCACCACATGGCGTGGGATCGTTGCCATTGTCGGGTTGCTGGTGCTCTGGGAGATCGGCGCGCGGGTGGACGACGTCACCGGCTGGGTGCCGCCGATGGTCGGACTTCTGCCCGCGCCCACCGAGGTGGCGGTGGCCTGGCTCGGGGTGCTGCCGGACCCGGGCTACTGGCTGAGCTGGGTCGCGAGCTTCCGCCGCGTGCTCGCGGGGTTCCTCTTCGCGATGCTGCTCGGCATTCCCTTCGGATTGCTGCTCGCGGTGAACAAGTACTTCCGCGGCATCTTCTTTCCGCCCTTCGAGATCCTGCGGCCGATCCCGCCGCTGGCCTGGGTGCCGGCCTCGCTGATCTTCTGGCCCACCAACGAGATGTCCATCGCCTTCGTCACCTTCCTGGGAGCGTTCTATACCAACGTGATCAACGTGCTCGGGGGCGCGCGCACCATCGACGTGCGCTACCTGCGGGCGGCGCAGTCGATGGGCGCGAGCCAGTGGGATCTCTTCTCCAAGATCATCCTTCCCGCGACGCTGCCCTCGATCTTCATCGGTGCCGCGGTCGGCATGGGGATCACCTGGGAGGTCGTGCTCGCTGCCGAGATGATCTCGGGCGGCGGCACCCAGGGCGGCGGCGGCCTGGGGTTCTTCATCTGGAACTCCTACATGGGCGGCTCGCTCGCCCATATCGTCGTCGGCATGATCTCGATCGGCATCGCCGGATTTCTGTCGTCGAGCGCCATCCGCTGGCTCGGCGAGCGCTGCATGCCCTGGCGCCGGCTGTTCTAGCCAAGTCGTCGGATCGGCCATGGACCAGGAGGGAAGATGCTGAACCCTGAAAGCGGGATCGACGCCGGCAGTGCCGCCGATGGCCAGAGCCGGATGGAGGTTCGCAACGTCTCCATGGGCTACGGCGAGGAATGGAACCACGAACTGGTCCTGAAGGACCTTTCGCTCGAGATAGCACCCGGGATGCTGACCGTGGTGATCGGACCGTCGGGCTGCGGGAAATCGACCCTGGTCAATCTGCTGGCGGGCTTCGAGACCCCCGAGCGCGGCGAGATCCTGCTCGACGGCAAGCGCGTCACCGGGCCGAGCCGCGAGCGGATGGTGGTCTTCCAGGAGAGCGCGCTGATGCCCTGGCAGACCACCTTCCAGAACATCGCCTTCGGGCCGAAGCTCCGGCGCGAGATGACGAGCGCCGAGATCAAGCGCGAGGCGGAGCGCCTGCTCGAGGCCGTCGGGCTGTCGGAGTTCCGCAACAAGTACCCGCTCCAGCTCTCCGGCGGCATGCAGCGGCGCGCCGAGCTCGCGCGCGCGCTGATCAACAACCCCCGCGTCATGATCATGGACGAGCCGTTCCGGGGCCTCGACGCGATGTCGCGCGAGCTGATGCAGGAGTTCTTCCTCAAGATCTTCGAGGAGAACCGGCGCACGCAGGTCTTCGTCACCTCGGAACTCGACGAGGCCATCTTCCTCGCCGACCGCCTGATCATCCTGTCGAACCGACCCGCCGAGATCCGGTCGGTGATCGACATCGACCTGCCCCGGCCGCGCACGTTCCAGATGGTGGGCTCGGCCAAGGCGTTCGAGTACAAGCGCGAGGCGCTGACGATCCTGCACGAGGAGGCGATGAAGGGCTTTGCCGAATCGGCCGGCGCCACCGATCTGATGAAGGCCTACCAGTAGCTCCGGAGCATGAGGCATGGATGCGGCGGCACTTCTCGAGGTCCTCGTCTCGCGCCGGCTGATCGTGTCCCTCGCCATCCTCGGCGCGCTGGTGTCGGCGTGGGGGAGCTATGCGATGGGCGGTCGCTCCGCGGCCGCGCGCACCAGGGCCCGGGCGGTGGTCCTGGGAGGCTACGCGATCACCGGGATAAGCGTGCTCGCGTTCGTCGTGGCCGGATTTCTCGCGGATATATGATGCCTGGCAGGGGCGGCCTCCCGTGGGGCCTACCCGCGCCGGCAACGAGAGGGAGGCGACGGGCGCATGGACGCGAAGCAAGCCGAAGCGACGGTGGAGGGGTGGCCGGCGCGTGCCGACGAAGATGCCCTGCAGGATGCCTGTCGGCAGACCCACAGCGCCCTGCAGTGGCTGGCGCGGGTCGAGAACAGCTATAATGCCGCAGCCGGCGAGCGAGCGGTCGAGATGCGCTGGCTCCCCGCGGAGCGGGCGTTCCTGACCGGGGCGTTCGCGGAGGATGTCTCGCTGGAGCTGCGGCTGCCGCAGTTCGTCCTGCAGTTCCGGGAGGACGGCGTGCCGACGCGCTACCCCTTCCACCTCGATGAGAATTCGCCGGCCGAGATCGAGGCCTGGGTTCTGATCGAGCTGCTTCACCGCAACATCGACCGGGACCGCTTCTCGAAGGATCTGCCCTACGACGTGTCGCAGCTCATGACCGGCGACGCGTCGCACTTTCGGACGGAGGGCATGGAGGACGCGTTCCAGGACCTCGCCGACTGGCTGTGCGCCGCCGACGCGCTTCTTCACGCCGCCGCAGAGCGGGCAGGCGGTGCTGCTGCCGGCGCCGAGCATCCGGTCCTCCTGCGACCGGAGACGTTCGCGCTCTTCGTGCGCGTCCCGTCCGCCGCCGGTGCACCCGCGGACACGGAGATCGGATTTGCCGCGGGCCGGGGCAGCCCCCGTTTCTATGTCGCGCGCGGTGGAGCGCCCAACGGAGATCGTGCCCGAGGGTCGAGCCTGCCGGCTGCCCGGATCGTCGATACCGGCATGGACCGCGACGCGGTCCTCGCATTCCTGCTCTCGCACACGGCCTGACCGCGTAAGCTGACCGGCGGGCCGCCGACCTTCAGGCCCGGAGCAGCGTCTTGAGGCTCGTGCCCGGATCGGCCAGCGGCGCGGGGTCGCGGCGCGCGCCCCGCTCGATCAGCATCTCGGCCAGCCGCACGTCCTTCGCCACCGCGGGCTTCACGCGCCCGCCGCTGCTCGACTTCTTCATGAGCCGCTACACCGCCGCCTATGCCGCCGAGATCGCGGCCTTCGTCGCCGCGCTGAAGCAAGGCTCCGCGCCGCCGACGACCGGCACCGACGCACTGATGGCCCTCGCCCTTGCCGACGCCGCAATGCGCTCGGTCACCGAGGGGCACGTGGTCCGCCTCTCGGAGATCCTCGCTTGAGCCGCCCTCCGCCGGTTCCGGTGACGATCGCCAACGCGCCGCAACTTCCTAACGGAAAGTAAAACCGCGACTTTTTCTCAAATGATTTCAACGGCCGTTTCGATGTTGAACGGTGCAACACCCGTTGTTGCGCAGGGCCGAGCCCGCGCGACCTCCCGCGCCTCAGGCGTCCCGCTCGGCGATCCAGGCGTGGTCGGGGTGGTTCTCGAACCGCCACTTCCTCAGCGGCCCGGCCATGACGTTGAGATAG
>JBBQRM010000044.1:0-11704 GCA_038214855.1 Rhodobacterales bacterium
CGAAGGGCATCCGGTGCTCGTCCATCAGCAGTCGCATCAGCTCGGCCACGCAGACCGCGGGATGCGTGTCGTTGAGCTGGACCGAGGCCTTCTCCGCGAGGTTGTCGAGTCGGCGGTATTGCTGGAGATGCCGGCGCAGGATGTCCTGGAGCGAGGCCGAGGAGAAGAAGTATTCCTGCCTGAGCCGCAGCTCCTGCCCCGAGGGCGAGGCGTCCGCCGGATAGAGCACGCGGGTCAGCGCATCCGCCCGGTTGCTGTCCTTGAGGCTGCCGATGTGGTCGCCGGCGTTGAAGGCCTCGAGGTGGATCGGATCGACCGATTCCGCCTTCCACAGCCGCAGCGTGTTCACCCGATGCGCGCGCCAGCCCACCACCGGCGTGTCGTAGGCCGCGGCGATCACCCGCTCCGCCGGCTCCCAGGTGCAATACGCCGCCTCGCCGTTGGTCTCGTGATACTCGACGCGCCCGCCGAAGCCGACCGCATAGGCGCTCTCGCGGCGGTCGAACTCCCAGGGGTTGCCGTGCTCAAGCCACGTCTCCGGAGCCTCGACCTGGAACCCGTCGATGATCTCCTGGCGGAAGAGCCCGTGGCGGTAGCGGATGCCGTAGCCGTAGGCCGGAATTCCCACCGTCGCCATGCTCTCCATGAAGCAGGCTGCGAGCCGTCCCAGCCCGCCGTTGCCCAGCGCCGCATCGGCTTCGAGCTCGGCAATCTCCTCGAAGTCGACGCCGAGGCTCGCGAGCGCCTCGCGCATCGGCTCGATGATCTCGAGGTTCGACATCGCGTCGCGCAGCAGCCGGCCGATCAGGAACTCGAGGCTGAGGTAATAGACGCGCTTGGCACCGCTGCGGTAGCTGTCGCGCGTCGCGGGCATCCACTGGTCGATCGCATGGTCGCGCGTCACCAGGATCACCGCCTGGAGCCAGTCGTGCGGCTTGGCGACCACCGGGTCCTTGCCGATGCGGTAGATCAGCCGCTCGACCACTTCGGCGGCCAGCGTCTCGGGCGTGTTCGACCGCGCGCTGCGCTGCGGATAGGGCGGGGCGGGCGTCGTCTCGCGCAAGGTAACTTCGGGATCGGTGCCTGGCGTCGCGGGCGCGCTCGGGGCTGCGGGCTGGTCCATCTCGATGTCCTTCGTCCATTCGGGCCGGTGCGCCACGGTCGAAAGCGCCTCGGCCGGAGCATCGCCGCCATTCGTGGAGAAAGTCTTGCGGCGGGCCGCCTCGGCCCTTCCGCGCGTCCTCGCGACCGGCGGCGAGGGCCATCCTGCGCCCCCTGCTTCGGATCGCGCCCTTATCGCCAGCCTTGCCGGCGCAATCAAGCGTCTTGGCGCGTCCCTACCCGCCCGCGACCCGGTCGACGCCCCCATGCGCCGCCGACCAGGCGAGCGGCGCGTCGAGGAAGGCCGCCACTTCCGCCAGCGTCTCGGCGTCGAAATGCTTCCCCGCCCGCGCCTCGGCGAGCACCTCGCGCCAGGTCGCGAGGTGGTGCAGCGCGAGCCCGTGCTCCGCCAGCACGGCCTCGGTCTGCGGGAAGATGCCGTAGGAGAACACCACCAGCGTGTGCGACACCTCGGCGCCTGCCACCCGCAGCGCCTTCGCGAAGGTAAGCTTCGAGCCGCCGTCGGTCGTCAGGTCCTCGACCAGCAGCACCCGCGCGCTCGCCGCCAGCGCCCCCTCGATCTGCGCGTCGCGCCCGAAGCCCTTGGGCTTCTTGCGCACGTAGAGCATCGGCAGGCCCAGCCGCTCGGCGATCCAGGCCGCGAACGGGATGCCCGCCGTCTCGCCGCCCGCCACTGCGTCGAAGGCCTCGAACCCCGCCTCGCGCAGCACCTTGGCGCAGGCGAAATCCATCAGCGTGCCGCGAATCCGCGGATAGGAGATCAGCTTGCGGCAGTCGATATAGACCGGCGAGGCGATCCCGGAGGTAAAGATATAGGGCTCGTCGCGGCGGAAATGCACCGCGCGGATCTCGAGCAGCATCCGCGCGGTCAGCCGTGCGATCTCGGCGTCGCCGGGGGCAGTGGTCATGCCGGTTCCTCTTCGATGACGCGCCAGTGGAGCGGCCGGCCCGGATCGAACACCGCCACCGGCCCGGCGCCGGTCTCGATCCGCTCCGGCACCGCGACCGGCATCTCCGACCGCGCGAGGGTCAGCCGCCCCGCGTTGCGCGGCAGCCCATAGAACGCCGCCCCGTTCAGCGCCGCGAAGCCCTCCAGCCGGTCGAGCGCGCCCGCCTCCTCGAAGACCTGCGCGAGCCAGGGCATCGCCACCGGCGCCGAGAACACCCCGGCACAGCCGCAGGCCGCCTCCTTGGCCGAGACCGCGTGCGGGGCGCTGTCGGTGCCCAGGAAGAACCGCGCGCTCCCGCCGGTGGCCGCCGCGACCAGTGCCTGCCGGTGGGCCTCGCGCTTGACGATCGGCAGACAGTAGTAGTGCGGCCGGATGCCGCCCACGAACAGATGGTTGCGGTTGAGGATCAGGTGGTGGACCGTGATCGTCCCCGCGACCCTCTCGCCGCCCTCCGAGACGAAGGCCACCCCCTCGGCGGTCGTCACGTGCTCCAGCACCACGCGCAGTTCCGGCAAGCGCTTGCGCAGGGGCGCCAGCACCCGCTCGACGAACGCCGCCTCGCGATCGAAGATGTCCACGTCCGGGTCCGTCACCTCGCCATGGACGCAGAGCGGCAGGCCCACCTCCGCCATCTTCTCCAGCACCGGCATCACCGCCCCCAAGTCACGCACGCCGCTCGCGGAATTGGTCGTGGCGCCGGCCGGATAGAGCTTCACGGCCGCGATCAGCCCCTCGGCCTGCGCCGCGGCCACGTCATCGGGCTCCGTCGCCTCGGTCAGGTAGAGCGTCATCAGCGGCGTGAAGTCCATCCCCGCGGGCAGCATCCCGAGGATGCGGTCGCGATAGGCGCGCGCGTCCCGCGCCGTCACCACCGGCGGCACCAGGTTCGGCATGACGATGGCCCGGGCGAAGTGTCGCGAGCCGGGCAGCACGCCGGCGAGCATCGCCCCGTCGCGCAGGTGCAGATGCCAGTCGTCGGGCCGCGTCAGGGTGATCGTCTGCGCCATGGGTCCGCTCCGAATATCTGCGGGACGCACCGGAGGCAAGGCTCGCAAAGCGCGCGACAGTCTTAGCAAGAGACGAATTCGCCGAAGTTTCTCCAGCGAAATCAGGGGCCGTTTCGATGTCGCACGGTGCGACACCCCCTCGTCGCACATCCGCCCTCCCGTCGCCGACGGCTTGCGGAGCCGGGCTCTCCCTGTCTAAGGAGGGGCATCTTCTCGGGGAGAAACGGCATGTGGCGGCGGCTGACGGGCTGGAACGGGCGCCCCTTCGACAGCCTCGGCGAGCAGGAGATCCTCGCGCTCGCGATCTTCGCCGAGGAGGAGGACGCCCGCATCTACCGCGCCTATGCGCGCGGCCTCGCCGAGGCCTATCCCGCCTCGGCCGCGGTCTTCGACGAGATGGCCGCCGAGGAGGACGATCACCGCCGCCGCCTGATCGACCGGCACGAGCGCCGCTTCGGCCCCGACATCCCGCTGATCCGCCGGACGGACGTGCGGGGCTTCTACGAGCGCCGTCCCGACTGGCTGGTCCGGCCGCTCGGGATCGAGAAGACACGTGCGATGGCCGAGCAGATGGAGGACCAGGCGGCGCGCTTCTATCTCGCCGCCGCCCGGCGCAGCACCGACGCCGGCACCCGCAAGCTCCTCGGCGATCTCGCCGCCGCCGAGCGTGGCCACGTCGGCCTCGCCCAGAGGCTGGGGATCGCACACACCCCCGGCGACGTCCGCGACGCCGAGGCAGGCGCAGAACGCAAGCAGTTCATCCTCACCTACGTCCAGCCCGGCCTCGCGGGGCTGATGGACGGCTCGGTCTCGACCCTCGCCCCGATCTTCGCCGCGGCCTTCGCCACCGGCGATACCTGGCAGACCTTCCTCGTCGGCCTCTCGGCCTCCGTCGGCGCCGGCATCTCGATGGGCTTCACCGAAGCCGCCCACGACGACGGCAAGCTCTCGGGCCGCGGCTCGCCGCTCAAGCGCGGGCTCGCCTCCGGGATCATGACGGCGCTCGGCGGGCTGGGGCACGCGCTGCCCTACCTCATCCCCGACTTCTGGACCGCGACCGCGGTGGCCATCGCCGTCGTCTTCGTCGAGCTCTGGGCGATCACCTGGATCCAGCACCGCTTCATGGAGACGCCCTGGCTGCGCGCCGGCCTCCAGGTGCTGCTCGGCGGCTCGCTGGTGCTCGCGGCCGGCATCCTGATCGGCAACGCCTGAACCGGTGTCCAAGTTGAAACATATATCAAGACGTTGATATTGAACGCATACGCTGTCGTGATCGGCTCGGCTCGGCTCGGCCCGACGCTACGGCGCGCCGCCGCCGGGTTTCCTGCGCCGGTTCGCGGCGAGCGCCCAGGCGAGCCCCAGCCCGAGGATCAGGGCCGCGCCGAGCCAGGTCACCGACGGCAGGCGCTCGGGGCCTGCGGCCGCGCGGAGCCCGGTCCAGTCGATCTGCCCGGCCCGCTCGGTCATCCAGTGCCAGCCCTCGTGCCCGGCGAGCACCGAGATCAGGATCACCCCCCAGCGCTGCCGCCGCCCGTCGCGCAGCACGAGTGCCAGCAAGGGCAGGACCAGGGCGAGGACCAGCACCTGTCCCGCCTCGATCCCGACGTTGAAGAACACCAGCGACACCACGAGATGGCCGCCGGCGAACTGCATCACGTCACCGAGCGTGCTGGCGAAGCCGAAGCCGTGGATCAGCCCGAAGCCGAAGGCGAGGCCCCAGCGGAACCGCGTGCCGGCGCCCAGCACGTTCTCTGCCGCCATCCAAACGATGGACAGCGCGATCAGCGCCTCGACGCCCGGCGCGAACCACGCGGCCGCCGGCACCATGCCGAGTGCGGCCGGAATCAGCGTCGCCGAATGCCCGACGGTGAAGGCCGTCACCACGCCGAACAACCTGCGGGTATCCCGCCACAGGGGCAGGATCAGGCACAACAGGAACAGCAGATGGTCGTAGCCGGTCAGGATGTGCTCGACGCCCTTGCCGAAGAACATCGACCCCGCCTGATACCACGACGGATCGAGCGCGATAACCGCCGTCGTGCCGTCGAAGGTGAGCGTGCGCGCGGCCCCGTCCGGCGCGAGGACGCCGATCGAGATCAGCGTCCGCTCGTCCATCCCGGGCGGCAGGTCGGTGCGCAAAGTGTAATCCGCGCCCGCCGCCTGCGGCGCGAAGACCAGGCGCACGTCGAAGAAGCCCTGGTTCCAGAAGACGTTGGTCGCCTGCGGCACCGGCGGGCCGGTGACGCTCGCCGCGGCGGTCTCCGACGTCTCGAAGCTGCGGTCGGAGGGCGGGCGGATGCGGCTTTCGACCGCGACCGGCTCGAGCGGCCCGCCGCCGGTCCAGATCCGGAAGCCGGCCGCCACCGCGCGCTCGGCCCGCGCCCTTGCCTCGTCGATGCGGCCGAGGTCGATATAGCCCGGACCGCGCTTGGGCAGGTTGACGTTGGTCAGCATGATCAGCGGTACGCGCAACACCAGTTCCGGCCGCTGGTCGGTATAGTCGAAGAAGCCGGTGACCGGCAGCGAGGCCGGCATGTCGTGCGCCTGCCCCCGGCCGGCGAGGCCGGCGGGGAGCAGGGATGCGAGCAGGAGGAGGATCGCGGCGCGCACCGCGCGACTCCTGCGGAGCGCCGTTATTCGGCGACCAGAAGGAACTTCTGGGCGCGCTTTCCGGTATCGACCTCGGCGGTGTAGATGTTGCCCGCGCTGTCGAGCGCGAGGTTGTGGACCCAGTGGAACTGGCCCGCATAGCGCCCGTTGCGGCCGAAGGTGGACACCACCTCGCCGTTCTCGCGCAGCAGCGTCTGGATCTCGTTGTTCTCGCCGTCGGCGTTGAAGAGATAGCGCTCCTCCTCGTCCTGGCTGAGATCGAGGTCCCAGATCGAGCCGTTGCCCAAAGTCTCCTTATTGCCGATGAACTCCTCCACGAAGGTGCCGTCCTTCTGGAACACCTGGATGCGGTTGTTCACCCGGTCGCAGACATAGACGAGCCCGTCCTCGGCGATCCGCACGCAATGCACCGGATTGCGGAAGGTCCGGTCGGCGGGTGCTGCGGGATCGTAGTCTGCGAGCTCGTCGTCGGTCGGCGCCTCGCCGTAGGCGCCCCAGTGCCGCAGGTATTCGCCGGTCTCGCCGTCGAAGACGATCACCCGGCGGTTCTGGTAGCCGTCGGCGATGTAGGCCTCGTTGTTGGTCGGATCGACCTCGATGTCGGCGGGACGGCCGAGCAGCTCGGTGTCGTTGCTGCCGCCGGTCTCGCCGGCCCGCCCGATCTGCATCAGGAACGTGCCGTCGCGGCTGAACTTCAGCACCTGGTGGTCGTCGTCGCCGTTGCCGGCGATCCAGACGTTGTCGTTCTGGTCGACGAAGATGCCGTGCTCGTTCTCGGGCCACTCGTAGCCCTCGCCCTCGCCGCCCCAGGCCTGGATCAGGTTGCCCTCCTGATCGAACTCCATCACCGGCGGCGCCGGGACGCAGCATTCCGACCGCGGCGGCTCGAGCGCGGCGCCCATCTCGTCCTCGGTCAGCGAGCCGGGGCGCTGGATGATCCAGATGTGGTCCTGGCCATCGACCGCGACGCCCGCGACCTGGCCGAGCAGCTGGTTGTCGGGCAGCGGCTTCGGCCAGAACGGATCGACCTCGTATTTCGGCGCCGATTGCGCGGCAGCACCTGTGACCAGAGCGCCATGAGAGGGGAGAACCTGCCAGGCCGCCAGAGCGGCGACCGTGAGCAGTCCAGCCTTTGCCGGATTGTTCATTGCGACGTTTCCTCCAGATTGTTGGAGAACCAGCCGGTCGGAGAACCAGAAACCGCTACGCCATCACAAAGGAAAGGCCGGCCGATGCTCAGGTGAGAACCCAGTGTCTCACCGATCCGTGAGGGGATCAACCGTTTCGGCGCCGGCGCGACAGCTTTCGTGCGGATCGCGCGTCAGCTCCGGACGCGCTTGCCGAAGAGATGCTGCTGCGCCTCGCGGCTGGCCGCGACATCCCCGCGCTTCTCGCTGGCGACGGCGCGGCCGGCCTGCACCGCGGGGCGCGCGTGGACGCGGTCGAGCCAGGCGGCCATGTGCGGGAACTCGGCGATGTCCTGTTGCTGGCCCTCCCACAGGCTCGCCCAGGGCCAGATCGCCATGTCGGCGATCGAATACTCGCCCGCCACGTACTCCCGGTCCTCGAGCCGCTTGTCGAGCACGCCGTAGAGCCGGTTCACCTCGTTGCGGTAGCGCTCCTGCGCATAGGGCAGAACGTTGGGCGGGTCCATTGCGGGGGCGTATTTCAGGAAGTGATGCGCCTGTCCCGCCATCGGCCCGACGCCGCCGACCTGCCAGAACAGCCACTCGTCGACCTCGATGCGCGCGCGCTCCGTCGCGCCGCAGAACCGCCCGGTCTTGCGCGCGAGATACTGCAGGATGGCGCCGGATTCGAAGATCGAGATCGGCGCGCCGTCCGGGCCCTCGGGATCGACGATGGCCGGCATCCGGTTGTTGGGCGAGATCGCCAGGAACTCCGGCTTGAACTGGTCGCCCGCGCCGATATCGACCAGATGCAGGTCGTAGGGCAGGTCCATCTCGTGAAGCGCGATCGTGACCTTCCAGCCGTTCGGCGTCGGCCAGTAGTGGAGCTCGATGGGCTGGGTCATGCGGGGGTCCCTTTCGCTTGCGCGCCTTTGTCGGCCCGACCCGGGGCGGGATCAAGCGCTTTCGATATGGCCGCTGCCCGGCATCGCCTCGGCCGAGGCCGGCCCCCCGCCCGTGGCATTGCGATGACGCCCCGATGACGGCACCAGGCGCGGGCCCCGGCGTTGACCGGCGCTCGCGCCTCCGCTAAGCCGCTCCGGCCTGAGACAGTGGGCGGGGGAGGGTGCGGACGTGCGCGAGGCCTGGAGCAACCGGACCCGGCTCGTTCACGCAGGCGCGCGGCGCAGCCAGTATGGCGAGACCTCGGAGGCGATCTTCCTCACCCAGGGCTTCGTCTATCCGTCGGCCGCCGCGGCCGAGCGGCGCTTCACCGAGCTCGGCCCCGACGAGTTCATCTACGCCCGCTACGGCAACCCGACGGTGCGGATGTTCGAGGAGCGCATCGCCTCCATCGAGGGCGCCGAGGATGCGTTCGCGACCGCCTCGGGCATGGCCGCCGTGCACGGCGCGCTGATGGCCCAGCTCCGCGCCGGCGACCACGTGGTCTCGGCCCGCGCGCTGTTCGGCTCGTGCCTGTGGATCGTCGAGACGCTGCTGCCGCGCTTCGGCATCGAGGTGACGCTCGTGGACGGCACCGATCTCGACGCCTGGCGCGGGGCGGTTCGGCCGGACACGAAGCTGGTGTTCCTCGAATCGATCTCCAACCCGACGCTCGAGGTGATCGACATCGCCGCCGTGGCCGAGATCGCCCGCGGCGCCGGTGCCTGCCTCGTGGTGGACAACGTCTTCGCGACGCCGGTCTTCCAGCGGACCTTCGAGCTGGGCGCCGACGTGGTGATCTATTCGGCGACCAAGCACATCGACGGGCAGGGGCGCTGCCTCGGCGGCGTCGTGCTCGGGACTCGCGACTTCGTGCGCGGCACGCTCGAGCCGTTCCTGAAGCACACGGGTGCCGCACTCAGCCCGTTCAACGCCTGGGTGCTGCTCAAGGGGCTCGAGACGCTCGACCTGCGCTGCCGCGCCCAGGCCGAGACTGCGCAGGCGCTGGCCGAGTCAATCCAGAACCACCCGGCGCTCGCGCGCGTGCTCTATCCGGGCCTGCCCGAGCATCCCCAGGCGGCGCTCGTGGGGCGCCAGATGCAGACCGGCGGCACGATGCTCGCGCTCGAGCTTGCGGGCGGCAAGGAGGCGGCGTTCCGGTTCCTCGACGCGCTCGAGCTCGTGCTCATCTCCAACAACCTCGGCGACGCCAAGAGCCTCGTCACCCACCCCGCCACCACGACCCACCAGCGCCTGACGCCTGCGCAGCGCGAGGTGCTCGGGATCGGCGAGGGACTCGTGCGGCTGTCGGTCGGGCTCGAGGCGCCCGAGGATCTGATCGCCGATATCCGCCGCGGGCTCGACGCCGCCCGAGATTGTGCCGGGGTTCCCGCAGCCGCCACCGAGGCCCATATGCCGATGCGACCGACCGACCGAGGGATGCCATGAACGTACACCAGCCCCAGCCCGCGCCCGAGGACGCAGCCGCCGGCCTGCCCGACACCCAGAACGGCCCTGCCGAGCTGATCCGCGGCGCGCGCGCGGCGATCCAGCAGGTCGGCGTGTCGAACTTCCGCCTGCCGCTGCGCATCGGCACCCGCGACGGCGGCGAGGTGACGCTCGAGACCGCCGTCGCAGGCACGGTCTCGCTCGCCGCGGACCGCCGCGGCATCAACATGAGCCGGATCATGCGCAGCTTCTACGCCCACGCCGACCGGCGCTTCGGGTTCGAGGCGATGGAGGCGGTGCTCGAGGCCTACCTGCGCGACCACGGCAGCGACACCGCCCGCCTCGAGCTCCGCTTCCGCTTCCCGATGCTGCGCCCGTCGCTGCGCAGCGGGCTCCAGGGATGGCAGTATTACGAGACCGCCCTCGAGGCCGCCCGCGACGCGGCCGGCACGCGGCGCATCCTGCATCTCGACTACGTCTATGCCTCGACCTGCCCCTGCTCGATGGCGCTCTCGGAGCATGCGCGCGACACCCGTGGCCAGATCGCGGCCCCGCATGCGCAGCGCTCCGTCGCCCGCGTCTCGCTCGCGCTCCCGGGCTACGAGCCGCTGTGGATCGAGGACGTGGTCGATCTCTGCACCCGCGCCCTGCCCACCGAGACGCAGGTGATGGTCAAGCGCGAGGACGAACAGGCCTTCGCCGAGCTGAGCGGCGAGAACCCGGTCTTCGTCGAGGACGCGGTGCGCCTGCTCGCCGAAAGCCTCGGGGGCGACGTGCGCATCGGCGACTTCCGCATCGCGGCCAGCCACCAGGAATCGCTGCATTCCCACGACGCCGTCGCGGTCCTGACGCGGGGCGGGACCTTCGCCCAGTCGAGTCAGGACCCGCGCTTCCTTGGGACCCTGCACCACCCCGGCTGAGCTGGCCGCGCATTGCTTGACAGCCGCGGCACCCGGCGCCCACGATCCCGCGCATGATCGACATCCGGCCCGTGGGCTACCTGATCGGCTGGCTGGTGGCCGCGCTCGGCGCCTCGATGCTGCTGCCGATCGCAGCCGATCTGGCGGTGGGCAGCGGCCAGTGGCGGGTCTTCGCCACCACCGCGATCCTCACCTTCGTCTCGGGCGCGCTGATGGTGCTCGCCTGCGCGAGCGAGGACCCCCGCGCGATGGGCATACAGCAGAGCTTTCTGCTCGCCACCGGCGTCTGGGTGGTCTTTCCCTTCTTCGGCGCGCTGCCCTTCTGGTTCGGCGCGCCCGAGGCGAGCGCGACCGACGCGATCTTCGAGGCGATGTCGGCGCTGACCACCACCGGCTCGACCGTGTTCACCGGGCTCGAGACGCTGCCGGCGGGCACGCTGCTGTGGCGGGGGATGCTGCAGTGGTTCGGTGGGCTCGGGATCGTCGTGGTCGCGATGATCTTCCTGCCGACGCTCAAGGTCGGCGGCATGCAGATCTTCCGCTCCGAGGCCTTCGACACGCTCGGCAAGGTGCTGCCGCGCGCCGGTGAGATCGCCCTCTCGCTCACCGGCATCTATCTCGTTCTCTCTGGGCTCTGCTTCATGGCCTATGTCTGGTCGGGCATGGTGCCCTTCGACGCATTGGTCCATGCCATGACCACGATCTCGACCGGGGGGATGGCCAACCAGGACGCCTCCTTCGGCGTCTACGGGGCCGGGGCGCATTATGTGGGCACCGTCTTCATGCTGCTCTCGGCGCTGCCCTTCGTGCGCTACATCCAGATGGCCTCGGGCAGCGCCCGTCCGCTCCTGCGCGACGTCCAGGTCCAGGGGTTTCTCGCGATGCTCGCGACCTTCGTCGCGATCCTCTCGGCCTGGCTCGCGCTCAAGGCCGAGGCGCCGTTCGAGCAGTCCTTCCGCGAGGTGCTGTTCAACGTCGTCTCGATCTCCACCGGAACCGGCTATTCCAGCGCCGACTACGACACATGGGGGCCGCTCGCGATGACGATGTTCTTCGTGCTGGGGCTGATCGGCGGCTGCTCCGGCTCGACCGCCTGCTCGGTCAAGGTGTTCCGCTACCAGCTGCTGCTGTCGGCGATCTCGGCCGAGGTCAAGCGCCTGCACAGCCCGCACCGGGTGTTCACGCCGCGCTACGCCGGGCGGCCGGTGTCGCTGTCGGTGCTGAACTCGGTGATCGCCTTTTTCATGTTCTTCTACCTCTCGCTCGCGGTCTTCGCGGTGATCCTGGTGCTGCTGGGGCTCGCGCCCATCACCGCGATCTCCGGCGCCGCGACAGCACTCGCCAACGTCGGACCGGGCCTGGGTGCGGAGATCGGGCCGGCGGGCAATTTCGCCGGCCTGCCGGACTCGGCGAAATGGGTGCTGACGCTCGCGATGCTGGTCGGACGGCTCGAGATCATGTCGGTCTTCGTCATCCTCACCGCCGCCTTCTGGCGCCGCTGATTCCGCGGATGAGAGACGCGGCGCGCGGGCGGCTCAGGCCGCCCTGGGAGAGGCATTGGAGGGAAACGGACAAGT
>JBBQRM010000045.1:0-11702 GCA_038214855.1 Rhodobacterales bacterium
CCCACAGTATCCCACACGCCGAGGTAGCGGATGCCGGCGGCCTCGGCCCCACGGCAGTACTGCCCCCGGAAGTCGCGGCTGAGCGGGCTGTCCGGATGGGTCGATGACCCACGCCCGCGATAGATGGCGAGCGCGGTCGGGATCATCGCGATCTGCGCGCAGTCGAGGATGCCGCAGTTGCGGATCAGACCGGCCAGCGAACGCGCGGTGAAGGCGCCGCGCGAGAATCCGAAGAGGAAAACCTCGTCGCCCGGCGCGTGGTTGAGAATCAGGAACCGGTAGGCCGTCTCGATCGAGGCCATCAGCCCGCTCCCGAAGGCGCCGCCGAGCAACCGGTCGAGGCCGCGCGCAAGCGTTCCGGTGCCGCGCCCGGTCCCGACGCCGTCGAGATGTAGGACCACCTGCGCCGTGCCGTCGGCTGCTTCGGGCAGCACCGCCTGGGCGAGCCTGACCACGTTGGTCGGATACCGCGCGTCCACCCGCTTCCAGGTTCCGTCGCAGCAGATGACAATGCGTTTCATGCGCCCTCTCAATCGGCGCGGGGAGCGGACCGGCGGGCTTCCCGTGCGCCTGGTCTCGCTGTCTGGGACTCCGCCTCTCCGGGCGACCCGGAGGCACCCTAGTGCCATCTGGTTGACGATCCGGTAACCGGTCGATCTGGGGCTGTCGCAGCGAAGCGCATCGGCGTACGCTTTAACGGTTCACCATCCTGAGGAATCAGCCATGCCCCGCCTCGTCCCGAGCCTCCTGATCGCCTCCCTGGCGCCGGGAGCCGCCCTCACGCAAGGCCTCACTGAGCGCTCCGGCTGGCGCATCGTAGAGAGCGACCAAAGCTACAATGCGCTGGTCGAGGCGGTGAAAGAGGCGACGGCGGCAAACGGCATGGGCGTCGTCACCGAGGCGGGCCCGACCCAGGCGGCCGCCGACCGCGGCGTTGCCATCCCGGGCAATCGGGTGATCGGCGTCTTCAACAACGCCTATGCAGTTGACATCCTTGCGCTCAGCACCGCAGCGATGATCGAGGCGCCGGTCCGCTTCTATGTCACCGAGGATCCGGACGGCACCGCCACGCTCTCGTGGAAGACGCCGTCCTCGGTGTTCGCCCCCTACGAGGAGGAGGGCGGTCCGGCGTTGGCGGAGCTCGCTTCCGAACTCGACGTCAAGTTCGAGGCGATCGCCGCGGACGCCACCGCCGACTGAGGCGCCTCGGGGCGGCTTTGCAATGCCCGCGCGCAAGCGCTAAGGCTCCCGGCGAGCCCGCAGCCGATCGCGCGGGGCCACGAGAGGCCGCATGTCCTTTACCCTTGCCATCGTCGGACGGCCGAACGTCGGAAAATCGACGCTCTTCAACCGTCTCGTCGGCCGGCGTCTGGCGCTGGTGGACGACCAGCCGGGCGTGACGCGGGACCTGCGGGAAGGGTCGGGGCGGCTCGGGCCGCTGCGCTTCACGGTGGTCGACACCGCGGGCCTCGAGGAGGCGACCGACGACAGTCTGCCCGGCCGGATGCGGGCGCTGACCGAGCGGGCGGTGGCTGTGGCAGATCTGTGCCTCTTCCTCGTCGATGCCCGCGCGGGCCTCACCTCGACGGACCGGATGCTCGCAGAGCTGCTGCGCAGGCGGGCGGCGCGGGTAATTCTCATTGCGAACAAGGCCGAGGGACGGGCGGGCGAGAGCGGGTTCCTTGAGGCCTATGAACTGGGACTCGGCGAACCGGTGCAGATTTCGGCCGAGCACGGCGAGGGGATGGAGGACCTGCTGCGGCGGCTCGAGCCGGTGGCGGCGGAATTCGCCGAGGCCGCCGAGGCGGAGGCGGGGCTCGAGACGGTGGACGACACGGTCGACGAGGCGGGCGAGGCGGCAATCCTGCCGCCGGGGCGGCCGATCCAGATAGCGGTCGTAGGGCGGCCCAATGCCGGAAAATCCACGCTTGTCAACACGATCCTGGGGGAAGATCGCCTTCTGACCGGCCCGGAGGCGGGGATCACGCGCGATGCGATCGCAGTCAATCTCGACTGGGCGGGGGTGCCGTTCCGCATCTTCGACACCGCGGGGATGCGCAAGAAGGCGAAGGTCCAGGAGAAGCTGGAGAGACTCTCTGTTTCCGATGGACTTAGAGCGGTCAAGTTCGCGGAGGTGGTCGTGGTGCTGCTCGACGTGCAGGTGCCGTTCGAGAGCCAGGACCTGCGGATCGCGGACCTCGCGGAGCGCGAAGGGCGGGCCGTGGTGGTCGCGGTGAACAAATGGGATCTGGAGGAGGAAAAACCTCAGAAACTCAATGCCTTGCGGGAGACTTTCGGGCGACTGTTGCCGCAGCTGCGGGGGGCGCCGATGGTGATGGTCTCGGCGCTGACCGGCAAAGGGCTCGACCGCCTGCACGGTGCGATCGTCAGGGCCCATTCCGTATGGAACGCAAGAGTTTCCACGGCGAGGCTGAATCGCTGGCTGGCGGTGCAGATCGCCGATCATCCGCCGCCGGCGCCGGGGGGGCGGCGCATCCGGCTGCGCTACATGACGCAGGTCAAGACGCGGCCGCCGACCTTCGTGGTCTTCGCCTCGCATCCAGATGCGATCCCCGAGGACTACAAGCGCTTTCTTGTCAACGGGTTGCGGCGCGACTTCGACATGCCGGGCACGCCGATCCGGCTGTTCCTGCGCTCGGGAGAGAATCCGTACGCCGACCGGCGCAAGCACAAGATCACGACCCTCGACAAGCACCGGCCCCGCCGCTTCGAGGGCTGACGCGCGGTATGCACAACCCATGCACAACGCATGCACAACCCATGCGTACGATTTGGGACGGGTTGCCGGGCATCTGCAGGCGCGGGCGGGGGGCTCGAGTCCCGGGGCCGTCACCCGGCCGTCACGATCGTGGGCGATGCTGCGGACCGCGCAGCGTTCGTCGATGCGACCCCACCCGAGCCCTCATGGTCCCGACCCGCAGCATCGCCCGTGACATCAGCTACTCGGCCTCGGCGGCGACGCTGGCCGGCCGGACGCTGATCAGCGCCGTCGAGACGCTGACCGGGCGACCGGCGCTGATCGCGATGGCGCGCGGCTACGACCGCGAGATCGAAGGCGGCCGCGACTTCTGGAAGGTGATGGTCGAGCGCTACCGGCTGAGCCGCGGGTGAGCCGCGGCGCGCTCGAGGATATCCCCGCGGAGGGGCCGCTGGTGGTGGTGGCGAATAGCCTCTACGGCATCCTCGACAGGCTGATGCTGGGGCGCATCCTGTCGCGCCGCCGCGGCGACTTCTGCATCCTCGCGCATGTGGTGTTCCGCAAGGCGCCGGATCTGGAGCGGGTGATCCTGCCGATCGACTTCGATCCGGCGCCCGCGGCGGTCGCCATCAATCTGGCGACGCGGCGGAGCGCGCTCGCGCATCTGGAGGGCGGCGGCTGCATCGGGGTGTTCCCCGGCGGCAGGGTCTCGACGGCGCGCCGGCCCTTCGGGCGGCCGATGGACCCGGGCTGGCGGCGCTTCACCGCGCGGCTGATCGCGAAGTTCGGGCGCGCGTGGTGCCCTTGTGCTTCGAGGGCCACAACAGCCGGCTGTTCCAGGTCGCGAGCCACCTGCACACCACGCTGCGCATGGCGCTGATGGTCAACGAGTTCCGAACGCGGATGGGTCGGCCGGTGCATGTGGCGATCGGCCGGCCGCTGCCTGCGGCCGCACTCGCGTCGGCGACGCCGCGGCGATGATGGACTTCCTGCGTGCCGAGACCTACCACCTCGTCTTTCCTCCGGTCTTCGAGCTGGGCTTCGAGTTCGATGAGGGGCGCTGAGAAGGGAGCCTTGCCCCTCCGCGTGTTCGAGCAGACATTTGGCTCGGGAAACGGCCCCCGCCCGCTGACGCGTCAGGTTTCGGAGGGCCCGGGGCGCGAGAGGGAGAGCAATTCCTCGCCGAGCCAGATCGTGGGATAGAGGTCGCGACGCTCCCGCAAGATGCCGATATCGACCAGCTGTCGGAGCAGGTTCCGAGCCGCTGCATCGGTGATCCCGATCCGCTCGACAATCGTTCGTGGCCGGATCACCGGGCTCTCGAAGAGCATGTCCACTACGGCCGTCATGTTCGTGCTGCGGGTGGCGGCCGCAGCACGAACCCGGTAGCGCTCCTGCAGGACGAGGATGCGATCGATCGTCTCCACCGTCCGACGGCAGCTGAGGCTCAGCACCTCCAGAAAGAATCGCAGGCACCCGGTCCAACCTCCGCGGGCGGAGACGCTGTACATGAGGTCGATGTAGTCGTCCTTCCGACGCTCGATCTCGGGGCTCATGTAAAGGACAGGCAGTTCCAGCAGGCGCTCGCTGACCGCCATCAGCGAGATCAGCATCCGGCCGACGCGCCCGTTGCCGTCCGCGAAAGGGTGGATCGTCTCGAACTGGTAATGGACGAGCGCAAGATCGATCAGCGGGGAGGAGCCGATCTTGTCACCACGGTTGATGTAGCGCTCGAGCGCGCTCATCGCTTCTTCGGCTTCCCGGGGAGGCGGCGGGATGAAGCGTGCCGTGTCGAGCGTCGTGCCGCCGATCATGTTCTGGTCGCGCTTGTACTCCCCGGGCCTCTTGTCCTCGCCCCGTCCGCGACCGACACCGGCGAGGAGACGGCGGTGGGCCTGCTTGAAGATGCGGTACGATATCGGCTGCGTCTGCAGGCCT
The DNA here is from genome assembly GCA_038214855.1 of Rhodobacterales bacterium. Lineage (GTDB taxonomy): Bacteria > Pseudomonadota > Alphaproteobacteria > Rhodobacterales > Rhodobacteraceae > Amaricoccus. The sequence continues at coordinate 4,658 of JBBQRM010000045.1, forward strand.
TCGAGTGCCTCGGCCAAGGCGCGGGTGTAGTTGGAGACCTCGTGTGTGGAAGCGTCACGTCCCGCCTCTATTCCCGCTTCTTCGAGCGCGAGCGCATCGGTCGTGGTATGGGTCCCCTCCATTGCCGAGGAGGTCTGAGCCTCCAGGCGCTGCAGGGGGCGGATCAGCACGTATGGGTTGGGCAGGCGACGGCAGGCGCCGCGCAGTTCTCCTATGGTACCCATCGCGTTGGCGAGATCGAGCGTGATCGAGCCGAGATCGAGGTTTGGGGGCAGCGGATCCGGCAGGAACGCCTTGGCTCCATGGACCGTAGGGACCAACCGGCCCGCCGGAGAGCGATGGAAGTCTTGATACCGCACGGGAACTCCTCGGAAGGTGCCCCCCGGTTAATAGCGAACTGCCGCATTCCTATAAAGTGTCGTCGTGTTGCCAATTTTTCTTGGATGCTTCCAACAAAGCCGAGCCGGCGCATCCGGCGGTTGGGTTGACGCTCGGGAGATCGTCTTGTCGTCGGCGGCTGCATGTCCCGCAGACACGGTGGACTTCCCGCGCGCGCAGACATAGAGGCTGGCCTCGCCCCCGCTCGCCGATCCGGGCTATGGCTTCGCGTCCGGGCAGCGTCGTTGAGGAGGAAGCCTTGCCCATCGGCGTCTTCGACAGCGGTCTCGGCGGTCTGACGGTGCTGGCGGCGCTGCGGGCGCGGCTGCCGGAGCAGGACTTCGTCTATCTCGGCGACAACGCCAACGCGCCCTACGGGCTGAGGCCGCCGGACGAGGTCTATGCGCTGACCTGCGCCGGGGTGCAGCGGCTGTTCGACGCCGGCTGCCGGCTGGTCGTGATCGCCTGCAACACCGCCTCGGCGGTGGCGCTGCACGATCTGCAGGTGAACTGGCTCGATCCCTCGACGCACCGGGTGCTGGGCGTCTTCGTGCCGGTGATCGAGCATCTGACCCGGCGCGACTGGGGCGACGACGGGCCGCCGACGCATACCGGGCTGCGAGACGTGGCGCTGTTCGCGACGCCCGCGACGGTGGCGAGCCGCGCGTTCCCGCGCGAGCTGAAGTTCCGGGCGCGCGACGTGGCGGTTGTGGCGCAGGCCTGCACCGGGCTCGTGGAGGCGATCGAGGCGGGTGCGGACGCACGAGCCGCGGCGCTGGTCGAAACGCACGTGGCGGCGCTGCGGGAACGGTTGCCGGAGCCGCAGGCGGCGGTGCTCGGCTGCACGCATTATCCGCTGGTGGAGGCGGCCTTCCGCGCGGCGCTGCCCGCGGCGACGGCGTTGGTCTCGCAGCCGGCGCTAGTGGCCGAAAGCCTCGCCGACTACCTGGTGCGCCATCCCGGCTTCGCCGGCGGCGCGGGGGAGGGCGTATTCCTCACCTCCGGCGATCCGGGCGCGGTGGGGGCGCGGGCCGCGGTGTTCCTGGGGGAGCCGCAGGCGTTCGCGGCCGCCTGAGCTCGCGGCGGAGGGGTTCGATTGAACGTCGCTCGCCTTTGCTCTACATCTGCCGGACGGCAGGACCGGGCGATCCGACATGAGCCAGATCTTCGACATCGCGATCCTCGGCGCCAGCGGCTATACCGGCGCAGAGCTCGTGCGGCTGATCGCCTCGCATCCGGGGATGCGGATCGCGGCGCTGAGTGCCGACCGCAAGGCCGGGCAGACCATGGCGCAGGTCTTCCCGCATCTGCGGCACCTCGAGCTGCCGGTTCTAACGGGGATCGAGGCGATCGACTTCAAGGGCGTCGCTCTCGCCTTCTGCGCGCTGACGCACGGCGTGACCCATGGACTGGTGAAGACGCTTCCCGAAGGCGTGAAGGTGGTGGACCTCTCCGCGGACTTCCGGCTTCGCGACGCCGAGGCCTACCGGGCGTGGTACGGCATCGAGCATACGGCGATGGAGGTGCAGGCCGAGGTCGCGTACGGGCTGCCGGAGGTCTACCGCGACACGATCCGGGCGGCGCGGATCACCGCCAATACCGGGTGCTATGTCGCGACGGCGCTCCTGCCGCTGATCCCGTTGCTGAGGGCGCGGGTAGTCGCCCCCGCGCCGATCGTCATCGACGCGGCCTCGGGCGTGTCGGGCGCCGGTCGGGCCGCGAAGGAGGCGATGCTCTTCGCCGAGATCGGCGAGGGGTTCTCGGCCTATGGCGTGGGGCGCCACCGGCACATGGGCGAGCTCGACCAGGAGCTTTCGCTGGCGGCGGGCGAAGCGGTGCGACCGAGCTTCACGCCGCATCTCGTGCCAATGAGCCGCGGAATGCTCGCCACGATCTACGTCGAGGGTGAGGCCGAGGCCATCCACGCGACGCTGGCGGAGAGTTACGCGGCCGAGGCCTTCGTCACGGTGCTGCCAATGGGCGCGACGCCCGCGACGCAGCATGTCCGGGGCTCGAACCTCTGTCACATCGGTGTCGTACCGGACCGTCAGCCGCGACGGACGATCATCGTCTCGGCGCTCGACAACCTGATGAAGGGAGCATCGGGCCAGGCGGTGCAGAATGCGAACCTGATGCTCGGCCTGCCCGAGACTATGGGGCTCGAGGCGGCACCGATGTTTCCATGAACCGCGCGAGCCCGCCCCCGACCCTCCGGTCGCCCGCCCTCCGGCAGCTCGCACGGCGCAAGAAGCTCGGGAGGCTCAAGCGGATGGGACGAATCGCCTGGGACGCGTTCAACCGCTTCAACAACAACGACGGCGCGGCAATGGCGGGGTTCATCGCCTTCACCGGCCTGTTGTCGATCTTTCCATTCCTGATCTTCTCGGCCACGCTGATCGGCATCATGGTCGGCCCGACGCGCACCGACGAGATTGTAGGTGCGCTCTTCCAGATCGCACCCAATCATGTGGCGATGACGCTCCAGCCGGTGGTCGACGAGGTGCTGAACAAGAAGAGCAGCGGCGTGCTGACGATCTCGGCGGTGTTCGCGATCTGGGTCGCCTCGAACGCGGTCGAGGCGATGCGCACTGCGCTCGACCGCGCCTATCGGGTGGTGGACCGGCGCAACTTCGTGGTCGGCCGCGGCATCTCGATCGCCTTCGTCTTCGTCGGCGTGCTTGTCTCGGCGCTGCTGGGGCTGTCGGTGCTGCTCAGCCCGCTGATCATCCGGCTGGCGCAGAGCGTCGCGGGGGTCCGGCTGCCCGGCTTCACCACCTATCTGAGCTATGGGTTTGGCCTGCTGGTGTTCTGCGGGTTCCTGATGGCGATGCACCGCTACCTGCCGGGCGAGCGGCTGAAGATGAAGCGGCTGTGGCCCGGGGTGGTGGTGACCACGGTTCTGTGGATGGCAAGCGCCGCGGCTTTTTCGGCCTATCTGAACTACGCGCCGAGCTATACCGTAACCTACGGGGCGCTCGCGGGCGTGATCATCGTGCTCTTGTTCTTCTATATCACGGGGGCCACGATCATCTTCGGCGCCGAGGTGAACGCGGCGATCAACGGGCCCGGGCGGCTCGCGGACCGGGCGCGGACCGACGTCTGAGGGGGATGGCATGGCAGTAGGGCTGAAGAAGAAGCGGCGCATCCAGCTCGTGCTGATCGGCGCGGTGATGCTGGCGCTCGCGACGGGGCTGGTGGGCTACGGGATGCGCGACGGGATCGAGTTCTTCCGCAGCCCCAGCCAGCTCTCCGAGCACCCGCCGCGCGAGGGCGAGCGCTTCCGGCTGGGCGGACTGGTCGCGGAGGGCTCGGTCGTGCGCGGTTCTGGTCGGGAGGTGAGCTTCACCGTCACCGACGGCGGCGCGAGCGTGCCCGTGCGCTTCGCGGGGCTGCTGCCGGATCTGTTCCGTGAGGGTCAGGGGGTGATCACCTCGGGCCGCCTCGAAGGCGAGGTGTTCGTGGCGAGCGAGGTGCTGGCGCGCCACGACGAGACCTACATGCCTAAGGAGGTCGCCGACGCGCTCAAGGAGCAGGGCCTCTATCGCCAGACCGAGGGCGCGGCGGCGAAACCGGGCAGCTGATCAATCCAATTTTAGTCAATTTGTGCGAGGTTCCGAGCATATTTTAATCGATGCCATAGGAGCCTTCATATGCAATCCGTCAGAACCATCGCAGCCGAGATTGTCCGGCGCGAGGGCGGCTACGTCAACGACCCGGACGATCCGGGCGGGGCCACAAACCACGGCGTGACCATCCACACGATGCGCAAACTCGGCCGCGACCTCAACGGCGACGGCCGCATCGACACCGCCGACGTGCGCGGCCTGAGCGAGGAAGAGGCCACCGAAATCTACGTCAAGCACTATTTCGAGCAGCCGAAGATCAACCTCCTGCCCGAGCCGCTGCACGCGAGCGTATTTGACATGCAAGTCAACGCCGGCGCTAATGCGGTGCGCATCCTCCAGCGGCTTATGGCGGCTTTCGGGCCGGCGATCGCCGCGGACGGCGCGATCGGTCCGGTGACGGTGCGGGCGGTGGAGCGGACCTTTTCTGCAGCCCCCGAGCATCTGGCCGACGCCTACGGAATCGAACGGCGGAATTACTACTACCGGATCGGCGACCAGCGGCCGTCGAGCCGCAAATACGCCCGGCGCCGCGACGGCGACAAGGGCGGCTGGATACTGCGCGCAGAGCATTTCATCCAACCGCGGTTTCACTTCACCCGCACCCAACACGACGAAAGGGTCCGGTCATGGGCTTGATCTCGCGCGTGATCGGCGCCGGCGGCGCCGTCAGGTCGGCCGGTCAGGCCGTGGGCGGCGTGGCCGAGGTCTTCGTCGGCAACCGCGCCGAGCGCGAGGCGGGGGAATTCGCTCGCACCGAAGCAGCGCTCGAGCAGTACGGGGCGGAGTTCCGCCTGCCGTCGCGCAACCGGTTCGACCGGTTCATGGACGGCCTGAACCGGCTACCGCGGCCGCTCCTGGTGATCGGCACGCTGGGGCTGTTCGTCTATGCGATGGTCGAGCCTATGGGCTTCTCGCTCAGGATGGAAGGTCTGGCACTGGTACCGGCGCCATTGTGGTGGCTGCTCGGCGCGATCGTGTCGTTCTACTTCGGCGCGCGCGAGCTGCACTACCAGCGCGGCGGATCGATGACGCTGTCGCGCCTGCTCGACCGCAGCGAGGTGCGCGTGGCGCTGCCGGGCGAGACCGAAGCCGCGCCCGAACCCGCGGAGCCGGCCGAAGCGGCCCCGTCGAAGGAATCCGCGGCCGAAAAGGCGGCGCCACGCCCGAAGCCCGCTCCGCGCAAGCCGCAGGCCGCCCGCAGCGGCACTCCGCAGATCGAGGTGCGGGCTGCGGACCCGACCTTCAACGCCGCCATCGAGGAGTGGCGGCAGACCCGCGCTTGAGCCCCCTGCCCTCACAAAGACTTTCGCTGCGGCGAATCAGCCCGCTGCGGCGTTGGAAATTGAACGCCCTCCGCTTTTGTCGCATACTCCGTCTCCTCTAAACCTAGGGTGGGGCCTGTGATGATCGTCGAACTGGGGCATCTCGCCCTCATCCTCGCCGCGCTGGTTGCCTGCGTCCAGATGATCGTGCCGATGGTGGGCGCGCATCGCGGCTGGGTCGATTGGATGAACGTCGCCGTGCCCGCCGCGGTCGTGCAGTTCGCGCTGACGGCGGCGGCCTTCGCCGCCCTGATGCACGCCTTCGTCACCTCGGATTTCTCGGTGAGCCTGGTTGCGCTGAACTCGCATTCGGCCAAGCCGCTCCTCTACAAGATCAGCGGCACCTGGGGAAACCACGAGGGGTCGATGCTCCTGTGGATGCTGATCCTGACGCTCTTCGGCGCGATGGTGGCGCTCGCGGGGGACAACCTTCCACCAGGTCTTCGTGCGCGGGTGCTGTCGGTGCAGGCGGGGATCGCGGTGACGTTCTTCGCCTTCATCCTCTTCACTTCGAACCCGTTCTGGCGGTTGGGCGTGCCGCCCATCGACGGCAACGATCTCAATCCGCTGTTGCAGGACCCCGGTCTCGCCTTCCATCCGCCATTTCTCTATCTGGGCTACGTCGGACTCTCGATGGCCTATTCCTTTGCCATCGCAGCCCTGATCGAGGGGCGGGTGGACGCGGCCTGGGCGCGCTGGGTGCGACCGTGGACGCTGCTCGCCTGGGTCTTTCTGACCATCGGCATCGCACTCGGTTCGGTCTGGGCCTACTACGAGCTCGGCTGGGGCGGCTGGTGGTTCTGGGATCCAGTGGAGAACGTGAGCTTCATGCCGTGGCTGATCGCGACGGCGCTCCTTCATTCCGCAACGGTGGTCGAGAAGCGCGACGCGCTCAAGAGCTGGACGATCCTGCTCGCGATCCTCGCGTTTTCGTTCTCGCTGATTGGCGCCTTCATCGTGCGCTCGGGGGTGATGACCTCGGTGCACACCTTCGCGAGCGATCCGCAGCGCGGCGTCTTCCTGCTGTGGATCATGGGGCTCTTCATTGGCGGGTCTCTGACGCTCTACGCTTGGCGGGCCTCGAGCCTGCGCTCCTCGGCGGTGTTCGGCATCGTCAGCCGCGAGAGCGGGCTCGTGCTCAACAACGTGCTCCTGGTGGTCGCGACCTTGGTGGTGTTCTTCGGGACGATGTGGCCTCTGGTGGCGGAGGTGGTGATGGGGCGCAAGGTCTCGGTCGGCGCGCCGTTCTTCGACCTCGCCTTCACGCCGTTCATGGTGGCACTGGCGATGTTCCTGCCGCCGCTCGCGGTGCTGCCCTGGAAGCGCGGGTCGCTGAGGAAGGGGATGGAGCCGTTCTGGGGGGTGCTCGGGCTGTCGCTCGCTCTCGGGGCGCTGGTCTGGGCGATGCAGACCGGGCGCTCGATGCTCGCGCCGATCGGGGTGGCGCTGGCGTTCTGGCTGATCGCCGGCAGCCTGATCGAGGTCGCAGCGAAGGTGCGGCTCGGTCGGGCGGCGCTCGCCGAAAGCAGGCGGCGCCTCGCCAACCTGCCGCGTGCCGACTGGGGCAAGGCTCTGGGCCATGCGGGGCTGGGGGTGAGCATTCTCGGCATCGCCTGCATCACCGCCTGGGCGCAGGAGGACATCAGGGTGATGCGTCCGGGCGAGAGCCTGGAGATGGACGGCTACACCCTGCGCCTGGAGGCGGTCGAGCCCCTGCGT
>JBBQRM010000046.1:0-11682 GCA_038214855.1 Rhodobacterales bacterium
GAGCTTTGCCGCGGCGCTCGAGCTCGCCAAGGCCGGACGGCTCGACCTGCGCCAGGAGGCGGCGTTCGCGCCGCTCTACCTCAGAGTGCGCGATCACGGAGGGACGGCATGAACGAGACGACACGCGCCTTTCTCGCCGAGGCGGGGTTCGTCCTCGCACCGGAGGAACAGGAGCGCATGGTCGAGGCGGTGCTGTTCGCGAGTGCGGCGCCGATGGAGGCGCGCGCGATCGCGGCGCGGCTGCCGCGCGGCTGCGACGTGCCCGAGGCGCTGGCCGCGCTCGGGCGACGTTACGCCGGCCGTGGCGTCGAGCTGCGCCGGATCGGCGGGGCCTGGGCCTTCCGCACGGCGCCCGACCTCGGCTTCGTGCTGCGCGAGGAGGCGGTGGAGACCCGCAAGCTCGGCCGCGCCGCCACCGAGACGCTGGCGATCATCGCGTATCACCAGCCGGTGACCCGTGCCGAGATCGAGGAGATCCGCGGCGTCTCGGTCTCGGGCGGCACGCTCGACCTGCTGATCGAGCTCGGCTGGGTCAAGCTCGGCCGCAGGCGCGCGACGCCGGGACGACCCGCGACCTTCATGGTGACCGAGGGCTTCCTCGACCATTTCGGGCTCTCATCCGAGGGCGACCTGCCCGGTCTCTCGGAATTGCGCGCCGCGGGCCTGCTCGACAGCCGGCCCGACCCGGAGGCGGGCGCGACGGAGGCCGAGGACGGACCGCCGGCGACGGAGCTGTTCTAGGCGCCTCGCGCGAAATCCGTCTGGCGCGGGGGCGGGGATGTGCTATCGTCATGCGCGTGGGCAGCGCGGACGCCGGGCGGCCGTCGAACGGGGAGCAGTCGCATGCGTCGGTGGCTCGGTCTGGGAACGCGGTTCTTCTCGATCCTCGTTCTGGTGCTGCTCATGGCGCTGGGCGGCGTGCCGCGCGAGGCCGGGGCGCAGGGGGTACCGCAGCGCAAGTCGGTCACCGCGCTCACGCCCACCGAGGTCGCGTCGCTGCGCCGCGGGGTTGCGCGGATGATGGCGCGCAACACCGCCGGCCGCAGCACGCGCGATTTCCGCCGCAGCTGGATCTACTGGGCGAACGTGCATTCGCATTTCGGAAGCGACTGCCGCGGGGCGATCACCGGCGCCGGGATGGCGGGGGTCCAGCTCTTCGTTGCCAGCGGTGCCCGCGAGGAGGCGACCTGGTGTCAGTGCGAGCACGGGACCGACCAGTTCCTGCCCTGGCACCGGATGGTGCTCTACTATTTCGAGCGGGTGCTGCAGCAGGCGGCGGGCGACAATTCGCTGCGCCTGCCGTATTGGGACTACGCCACCGACCCGGAGCTGCCGGCGGCGTTCCGCGACCCGACCTATGTCGACGACACCGGTGTGACGGTGCCCAACCCGCTGTTCGTGCCGGCGCGGCGCACCGGGCTGAACGGCGGCACGGCCGGGATCGCGAGCACCGTCTCGACGGCGAGCGGTGCTATGGGTGCGACCAGCTACGGGACCTTCCGCACCCGGCTGGAGCGGACGCCCCACGGTGCGGTGCATTGCGCGATCGGGGTGCAGGGCTGTCCGAGCGGGCTGATGGGCTCGGTCCCGTCCTCGGCGCTCGACCCGATCTTCTGGCTGCACCACGCCAACATCGACCGGCTCTACGAGTGCTGGCTCAAGGTGGACGAGCCGACGCGGCTGCCGAGCGCCCCGGCGATCCTCGACCAGCACTATAGCTACATCGACCGCGACGGCAGCACTCAGGATCGCCGCGTCGGCGACATGCTGCGGACCTCACAGCTGAACTACGCCTACACGGCCGGCGCCGATTGCCCGGCGCCGGCCGCCGCGCCCTCTATGGTGATGGCCCAGATGCAACCGACCCTGCTCGACCGCGGCATCACCAGCGTGCCGGTGGAGACCGAGGCGCCGCCCGCCGCCGCGGCGGCCCTCCAGGCGCAGCGTCAGCGCGCCGAGCCTCCGGCGCCCGTCGGGGCCACGGTGGTGATCGAGGGGCTCGCCTTCGACGCGGTGCCGGGCGTGCTCTACAACGTCTATCTCGAGGGCAGGGACGGCGAACGCGTCCCGGTCGGGGTGATCGACTTCTTCGGCTTCGACGCCGGGTTCGATGCGGCCGCGGGGGACGGCCAGGCCGCGGGGGGCGCGCATGGCGAGGCGCATCTGGCCGGCCGCGAGCGCCTCGAGTTCGACGCGACCGAAGCGGTCGCGAAGCTGGGGCTGAAGCCCGGGGACAAGCCGAGCCTGGTCTTCGAGCCGACGACGGGGCTCACCAGCTCGGAGCCCGAGCGGGCCGCGGCGCAGATCAGCCCCCAAGCGCGGGTGCGGTTCGACCATGCGCGGCTGCGCTTCGACTAATAGGCTCAGCCGCTCCGGAAGTGTTTCGAGAGCTTGAGGCCCTGGCCCTGGTAGCTCGAGCCGGTGGCGGCGCCGTAGAGGAACTCGGGCCGCGCGGCCATCCTCTCGTAGACGAGCCGCCCTACGGTCTGGCCGTGATCGAGGGCGAAGGGCGCCTCGTGGCAGCGGACCTCGAGCACGCCGCGCGCGCCGCTGCCGCCCGCGGGCGCATGGCCGAAGCCGGGATCGAAGAACCCGGCGTAATGCACGCGGAACTCGCCAACCATCGCGAGGTAGGGCGCCATCTCGGCGGCATAATCCGGCGGCACGTGCACCGCCTCGCGGCTCACCAGGATGTAGAAGGCGCCGGGGTCGAGGATGATCCGGCCACCGCGCGCGCTGACCGGTTCCCAGAACTCCGCGACCGGGTAGTGGTCGATGCGATCTAGGTCGATCAGCCCGGTGTGGGGCTTGGCGCGGTAGCCGGCGATTCTTCCCTCACCGGGCGCCAGATCGACGGAGAAGCCCAGCCCTTGCGCGATCCGCGCGGCCCCGTCGACCAGCCGCTCGGCGGCGTCGAGCCGCCCGAGAGCCGCGTCGTCGAGCACGGCGTCGCCGCGGCGGAAGCGGATCTGGTTGAGCCGCATCCCCGGCCGCACCAGCACCGAGAAGGAGCGCGGCGAGATCTCGGCGTAGAGCGGACCGGCGTAGCCCGCGGCGATCCGATCGAATTCGGGACCGCGGTCGGTGATCAGCCGGGTGAAGAGGTCGAGCCGGCCGGTCGAGCTCTTGGCGTTGGCGACGGCGGAAAGGTCTGCGGGCAGCGCCAACGCCTCGACGAGCGGCACGAGATAGACGCAGCCCTTCTCGAGCACGGCGCCGCCCTGGATGTCGATGCGGTGCATCTCGAACTCAGCGAGCCGTTCGGCGACGGTCGCCGTGCCCGGCAGGAAGGAGGCGCGGACCCGCCAGGCGGTGTCGCCCAGCCGCAGGTCGAGGCTCGCGGGCTGGATCTGGCCGGGCAGCAGGGGCGTGCCGGGCAGGATGCCGCCGGTGGCGACCAGAAGGGCGATCGCCTGGGCGGGGAGCAGGCCGGTACTCTGGTCGGAAGGGGCGGGGGTGTGGGTGGTCGGGCTAGCGAGATTCGAACTCACGACCTTTCGTCCCCCAGACGAACGCGCTACCAGACTGCGCTATAGCCCGACGGCACGGCTTTATCGCCGCCCGGCCGGGGGAGCAAGCGGAAAGCACGGCAGCAGGCCCGCGAAAGAGCGGAGCGGTTTCACGCGCTTTCACTGTGAAAGCGCGATCCGGACATTGAAAAGATTAGGAAAAAAACCTGGTTTTAAGGTTCCGTTAGTTCTTTTGCCTCGCAGCCGGTCGCGCGCGCGCGCGCGGTCCGGGCGGCGCGGTCATCAATTCACGCAGCGCTTCGAGCTCGGCGATAAGCCCGCGCAAGGCCGAACGGTCGAGCGGTCGCGGCGGGCCGGCGCCGTCGTGCAGGCCGGGCAGCGACGCCTGCGCGCCGTCTGCCGCGACGGAGGGCACATCGGCGACGACCGGCGCCGGGGCGGCGCGCGGCGCCGGGCGGGGCGTCGCCGCGGGACGTGCGGCCGCCGGTGCGGCGGCGTCGGGACCTTCGGCCGTGGTGCCGAGTGCGATCACGTGGCGGATGCCGCGCTCGCGCAGGATCTTCTGGACCCCCTTGATGGTCATGCCGTCGTCGTAGAGCAGTCCGCGAATGCCGCGCAGCAGGCGCACGTCCTCGGGGCGGTAGTAGCGCCGGCCGCCGCCGCGCTTGACCGGCTTGACCTGGGTGAAGCGCGTCTCCCAGAAGCGCAGGACATGCGGCGGCACGTCGAGCGCCTCGGCCACCTCGCTGATCGTGCGGAAGGCTTCGGGGGACTTGTTCATCGCGCTCCACGGCCTCCGTTCATCGCTTGTTGCCGGCGTCCACGCGCTCCTTCATGATGTGGGACGGCCGGAAGGTCAGGACCCGGCGCGGCTCGATCGGCACCTCGTCGCCGGTCTTGGGATTGCGGCCGATCCGTGCGGATTTGGAGCGCACGCTGAACGTGCCGAAGGAGGAAATCTTTACGGTTTCGCCCTCGCTCAGCGCGTCGGACATGTGCCGGAGCACCGATTCGACGAGGTCCGCCGATTCGTTGCGGGACAGGCCGACGGCGCGAAACACCGCCTCGCTGAGCTCCATGCGTGTCAAGGTCTTGTCGCTCATCTGTGCCCCCTGTTCCGATCACCTTTTGGGCAACCCTAGAAGCAATGCGGAAAGCGAGTCAATAACAACGACTTGCCCGCGCGAGCGCAAGCGCCGCTACCAGCGCAGAACCGCGGCCCCCCAGGCGAGCCCGCCGCCGATCGCCTCCATCAGGATCACGTCGCCCGGACGGAAGCGTCCTTCGGCATTCGCGACCGACAGCGCGAGCGGGATAGAGGCCGCGGACGTGTTGCCGTGGTCCTGCACCGTGACGACGACGCGCTCCATCTCCACGCCCAGCTTGGCCGCGGTCCGGGCGATGATCCTCAGGTTCGCCTGGTGCGGGACGATGTAGGCGACATCCGCGGCCGTGAGCCCGGCGCGGGCCAGGGCGGCCTCGCCGGTCTCCGCGAGCTTGAGGACGGCGTGCTTGAACACCTCCTGCCCGGCCATGCGCACGACGCCGGCGGTCCCGGTGCTCGAGGGGCCGCCATCGACGTAGAGCAACGAATTGTAGCGCCCGTCGGAATGCAGGTCGGTGGCGAGCAGACCGCGGTCGGCCGCGGTTCCAGCACCCGGCGCGGCCTCCATGATTACCGCCCCCGCGCCGTCGCCGAAGAGCACGCAGGTCGCCCGATCGGTCCAGTCGAGGATGCGCGAGAAGGTCTCGGCGCCGATCACCATCACCCGCGCGGCCTGGCCCGAGGCGATCATCGCATCCGCGCTCGCGAGCGCGAAGACGAAGCCGGCGCAGACCGCCTGGATGTCGTAGGCGAAACCCCGGTTCATGCCGAGGGCCGCCTGCACCCGGGTCGCAGTCGAGGGGAAGGTCTGGTCGGGGGTGGCGGTCGCAAGCACCAGCGCATCGAGATCGGAGCCCTCGAGCCCCGCCGCCGCGAGGGCCGCGCGCGCGGCACAGATGGCCAGATCGGAGGTCGCCTCGCCGTCGGCGGCGAAATGCCGGCGCTCGATGCCGGTGCGCGACCGGATCCAGGCGTCCGACGTGTCCAGGGCCGCCTCGAATTCGGCGTTCTCGACCACGCGCTCGGGCAGGTAGTGGCCGCAGGAGCGCAGGACGCTGCGCGTCACGCTCATGGCGCGGACGGCTCTGCTGCCGCCTGACCCACGCGCGCCGCGAGCTTCTCGACGAAGCCGCGGTCGGCCAACGTGAAGGCGAGCTTGATCGCGGCGGAGACGCCGGTGGCGTCGGCGCTGCCGTGGGACTTGATCACCGTGCCGTTCAGCCCGAGAAACACGCCGCCGTTCGCCCGGCGGGGGTCGGTGCGCTTCTGGAGGCGCCTCAGCGAGGTAACGGCGAAGAGCGCGCCGATCCGCGACAGCGGGCTGTAGGAGAAGGCCTCGCGCAGGAAGCCGCCGATCATGCTCGCCGTGCCCTCGGCGGCCTTCAGCGCGATGTTGCCGGTGAACCCGTCGGTGACGATGACATCGACGCGGTCGGACGGCATGTCCGAGCCCTCGACATAGCCGATGTAGTCGAGCTCGCCCGAGGCCGCGCTCGCACTGATCAGCCCCGCCGCCTCGCGGAGCTCGCTGCGCCCCTTGTGCTCCTCGGTGCCGACGTTGAGCAGCCCGACCCGCGGGCGCTCGATACCCAGCGCGTTGCGCGCGTAGGAGGCGCCCATCAGCGCGACCTTCAAAAGGTCCGCGGCATCGGCGCGGATGTCGGCGCCTGCGTCGAGCATCACGTTGTATCCCGTGCGGTTCATCGACGGGAACAGCACCGCGATCGCCGGCCGGTCCACGCCCGGCGCCTTGCGCAGCTGGAGCATCGCCAACGCCATCAGCGCCCCGGTGTTGCCGCCGGAGATGACGACCGAGCTCTCGCCGGACTTCACCGTCTCGAGCGCGTTCCACATGCTCGAGCCCTGGGCGTTACGCAGCGCCTTCGAGGGTTTGTCGGCCATGTCGATCACGCCCGCGGCGTGGCGTATCTCGGTGCGCGCGGCGAGCGGGCTCTTCTTGCGCATCGCCCTTGTGAGGATCTTGGCGTCGCCGTGGAGGATGTAGCGCAGCCGCGGATTGATCGCGAGGGATTTGCCCATGCCCTGGATCACGTCGCCGACGCCGCGGTCGCCGCCCATCGCGTCGATCGAGATGACGACATCGCCGGCGACCTCGGCCGCGGCGCGCCTCGGTTGCGGCGCGGCGGTCTCCGCGGCGGGAGAGGTCGGGGGCGTGTCGGCGGTCATACCGGACCAACCTCGTGCGAGCGGTTCACGGGCGGGGCGGCCCCTGTCGGCCAGTTAGCCGCTCCGGGAGCGGCGCGGCAAGGGCAATGCGGGGAACCGGTGGACGACGACGCCGGACCCCGCCGATCCAGGGTGCGGCTCAGGCCGCCTCGTCGTCGAGATCGACCTCTGCCGCGGCCGCCACCACTTCGCGGCCGTCGTAATGGCCGCAGGCGCCGCAGACGTGGTGCGGGCGCTTCAACTCGCCGCAGTTGGAGCATTCGTTCGGGTTCGCCGCGACCAGCGCGTCATGCGACCGGCGCATGCCGCGGCGGGAGCGCGTGACCTTGCTCTTGGGGACAGCCATGTCTCGACCTCGATCTTGTGGGCGCGGTTGCAAGGAGCGAGCAGGCTCCGCCCGCGCACGGGAATCCGAAACGCGCAAAATAGCGAATGTCCGCGAGGGTGCAACCCCCCATGCGCGTCCTCCGTCCCCGCCCGCGGCGTGGGCTCAGGAGGCGCCGCCGAGCTTGTCGCGCAGTGCCGCCAGCGCCGCGAAGGGCCGGGCCTCCCGGTCCGCCTCCGGGTCTCCCGGGGAGGTGCGCGCGAGCGTCGCGCCGTCGCGCCGCGGATAGGCCGGCAGCGCCAGCGCCAGCGCCTCGATCGCCACGAGGCCGAGGTCGATCCGGTCGCCGAGCGGCTCGATCTCGTCGTCGTCATGGGGCGAGAGCGTCACCTCGGCTTCCACCCGCCCGGCCTGCGGCTCGAAGCGGCGGGTCACATCCTGCTCGACCCGGCTCGTCACCGGTTCGAGCGAGACGACGCAGGTCTGGATAACCGTGGCCTCCAGCCGGGCACCGAGCGTGAAGGCGCCCCGTGCGGCGGCCGCGAGCGTGCCCGCGAAGCGCAGCTTGCGCACCGAGCGGGCGCCGAGCAGGCGTGCGAGCGCCGCGCGTTCGGCATCGGTGGGGGAGATGTCGAAGGCGAAGCTGTCCGTGTCGCGCAGCCGCGCGGTCTCGAGCACGCGCGCGAACTCGGGATTGTCGGGCGATCGAAGGGTCAGGTCGGGCATGGCGGTCCTCGTCTCTCGCGGCTGCGTGCGGACCGGCGGGCGGCGGGTGCGCGAGCCCCAAGTTCCTTGAATTTAGACCATGCGCGCGGTAGGGGAGCAAGGGAATTCCCGGAAAGCCCGAGGCCCTCATGCGTCCCCACAAGCTGCGCCGCACCGCCGCCGCCCTCGCGCTCGGCACCGTGCTCCTTTCGGCTTGCGCGCCCACCACGAGCCTGCACGGCTACGTGCCCTCGCCGGCGGACGTGGCGCGCATCCGTCCGGGCGTCGATACGCAGGAGAGCGTGCTCGAGACGCTGGGCCGGCCTTCGAGCGCCGGGCTCCTGCAGGACAGCGCCTGGTACTATGTCCAGAGCACGATCGAGAACTACACCTACAACCCGCCCCGCGTGGTGGACCGGGTGGTGCTCGCGGTGAACTACGATACCAGCGGCGTGGTCCGCGACATCTCGCGCTACGGGCTCGAGGACGGGCGGGTGGTCAACCTGACCACCCGCACCACCGAGACCGGCGGGCGCACGCTCGGCGTGCTGGAGCAGCTGTTCGGCAACCTGCTCAACATCGACGCCCAGCAGGTGCTCCAGCCCTGAGGCGGCGTCCGACCTGACCGCGACGGCCCGAAATCCTTTCCCTGTGGTTAATGGCACCGGGAAAGGCCTTGGCAATCAATCGGTTGCCGATTTGCTCAAGCTTGAGCACCCGTGAGCATCCCCGGCTCGGGCCGGATCATCCTGCTCGCGGATCGCCCTGGCTCGCCGGCTCGAAGTCGAGCGCCACGCCGTTCATGCAGTAGCGCTGGCCGGTCGGCTGCGGCCCGTCAGGGAACACATGCCCCAGATGCGCGTCGCAGCGCCCGCAGACCACCTCGGTGCGGCGCATCAGCCAGCTGTTGTCGCTGTGCTCCTCGACCGCGCCCTCCGCCATCGGAGCGTAGAAGCTCGGCCAGCCGGTGCCGCTGTCGAACTTTGTGGACGCCTCGAACAGCGGCGCCCCGCAGCAGATGCAGGCGAAGGTGCCCTCGGCCTTGGGAAAGTCGTCGTGGCTGAACGCCCGCTCGGTGCCGGCCTTGCGCGTGACCTTGTAGGCAAGATCGGACAGCTGCGCGCGCCATTCGGCGTCGGTCTTGCGGACCTTCTCGCGGCTCTGCGGGGTCGTCGTCGAGGCGTCGGACATGAGACGGTGCTCCTTTGCGTCTGAAGGTTCTCATGTCGTCACGGGATCGCGTCCGTCAAGGGAGGCGCCTCTCGGTCGGCCGCACGGGACCGGCGGGAGGGCGTTCGGCGGCGGGGTTGACAGGATCGGCCGGTGGCGCAACTCTGCGGCATGGGGATTGCGATCTCCCCATCAGGCGTCAGCCCAAGCATCGCGTCCAGCTTTGCCATTCGAGCGCGAGGACGCAGCCATGCCGCAGTCGAACGTCATTTCCCATGAGAAGCTCTCCCGGCTGATCGGCCGGCCGGACACGCCGGTGCTGATCGACGTGCGCACCGACGCGGACTTCGCCGACGACCCCCGGCTGGTCCCCGGCACCCTCCGCCGCACCGCCGGGGAGGCCGCGACCTGGAGCGCGGAGTTCGACGCGGCCGCGGTCGTCGTGATGTGCCGGCACGGCCACAAGCTCAGCCACGGGAGCGCCGCCTGGTTGCGGAGCCAAGGCGCGCGGGCGGAGGTGCTCGAGGGAGGGGTGGAGGCCTGGGCCGGGGCGGGTCTGCCGATGCTGCCCGCAGCGCTTCTGCCGCAGCCCGACGCCGAGGGGCGCAGCGTCTGGGTGACGCGGGCGCGGCCGAAGATCGATCGCATCGCCTGTCCCTGGCTGATCCGCCGCTTCGTCGATCGCGGGGCGGTGTTTCTCTTCGTTCCCCCCGTCGAGGTCGAGGCGGTCGCGGAACGCTTCGGCGCCACCTCGTTCGACGTCGAAGGCGCCGATGTCGTGTGGAGCCATCGCGGCGAGAAATGCACCTTCGACGTGATGATCGAGGATCTGCGGCTCGAAACCGAGCCGCTGCTGCGCCTGGCTGCGATCGTGCGTGGCGCCGATACGGCGCGCCTCGATCTCGCGCCGGAAGCGGCTGGCCTGCTCGCGATCTCGCTCGGACTGTCGCGCCTTCACCCGGACGATCACGCGCAGCTCGAAGCCGGCCTCGCAATCTACGACGCGCTCTATCGCTGGTGCCGGGACGCGACGGACGAGACGCACGACTGGCCCGCCCACCGGGCTCGGGCCTGAGGCGGTGGTCGGCGAAGGCGCGGTCCGGGCGGAGCCGCCGGGTCCGGCAGACGCCATTCCCTTCCGCGAGGCGGTGCTGGTGTGGCTGCGGGTCGCGGCGCTCAGTTTCGGTGGACCGGCGGGACAGATCGCGGTGATGCACCGGATCCTGGTCGAGGAAAAGGCCTGGATAGGCGAGCGGCAGTTCCTGCACGCGCTCAACTTCTGCATGCTGCTGCCGGGGCCGGAGGCGCAGCAGCTCGCCACCTATCTCGGCTGGCTCCTGCACCGGACCCGCGGCGGCGTGGTCGCGGGCACGCTCTTCGTGCTGCCGGGGTTTCTGGCGATCCTCGGCTTGAGCTTCGTCTACGTCGCCGCGGGCGGCACCGGGCCGGTAGCGGGGCTGTTCCTCGGCCTCAAGGCGGCGGTGCTGGCCATCGTGATCCAGGCGGTGGTGCGGCTGGGGCGGCGGGCGCTGAAGGGACCCGCCGCGGTGGCGCTGGCGGCGGCGGCCTTCGTGTCGATCTTCCTCCTCGACCTGCCCTTTCCGCTGATCGTGCTCGCGGCCGGGGTCGCGGGGCTGTTCGCGCCGGGCGTCTTCGGGACCGGAGCCGACACGGGGGTGGCCCGCCCTCACGGCGGAAGCGCGGAGGTGCGGCGCGCGCTCGCGGTGGCGGCGGTGTGCCTCGGGCTCTGGCTCGGGCCGGTGGGCCTGCTGGTGGCGGGGCTGGGCTGGGAGAACGTCTTCGCGCGGCTCGCGGTGTTCTTCAGCCAGATGGCGGTGGTGACCTTCGGCGGCGCCTATGCGGTGCTCGCCTATGTCGCGCAGGAGGCGGTGTCGGGCTACGGCTGGCTCGCGCCCGGCGAGATGCTCGACGGGCTGGGCCTCGCCGAGACCACGCCGGGGCCGCTGATCCAGGTGGTCCAGTTCGTGGGCTTTCTCGCGGCCTTCCGCGACCCCGGCCCGCTCGACCCGTATCTCGCGGGGGCGCTCGCCTCGGTGCTGGTCACCTGGGTCACCTTCGTGCCGTGCTTCCTGTGGATCTTCCTCGGCGCGCCCTGGATCGAGCGGCTGCGCGGCAACGCAGCACTCGGCGGCGCGCTCGCGGCAATCACCGCGGCGGTGGTCGGCGTCATCCTCAACCTCGCGCTCTGGTTCGGGCTGCACGTGCTCTTCGCGGAGGTTACGGTCGGACGGTTCTGGATCGTGTCGCTCGAGGTTCCGGCGGCGGGCTCGCTAGACCCCGCGGCGCTGGTGCTGACGCTCGCGGCGATGGTCGCGGTCTTCGCGCTGCGCGCGGGGCTCCTGCCGGTGCTCGGAGCGGCGGCCGCGGCGGGCCTCCTCTGGGGGCTCGCGGGCGGCGCGGTCTGAGCCTCGAGTGGGCGACGAGAGGCACTCGACACGAGTACCTGCGAGCGGGGGATGTCGGTCCACGGCTCGGGTCGGTGAAAGGCGTGATACGAACTCCGGCTGATCCCTGCGGGCCGCGCTTGCTCGGACCGGATGAGCGAGGCTCCTGTGGAGCCTCGCCCGGTCCGTCGCCCGGAGCCACCGGCGCAGGGCGACGGGGGTACAGACGGGGCGATGCTCGCGATCGGTCCGCGCCTGACTGGCGGGCGCGTCTATCGCGCCTGCCGGGGGCAGGCAGGCGCGGACCGATCTGTC
>JBBQRM010000047.1:0-11599 GCA_038214855.1 Rhodobacterales bacterium
GTTGAGGATATGCGCGGGCGGCGCCAGCGAGCCGGTCCGGCGCGCCTCCGCCCGCGCCGCGCTGAAGGCGCGGTAGACGGCGTTCGACTTCGGCGCGAGAGCCAGATGGACCACCGCCTGCGCGAGCGCGAGCTCGCCCTCGGGCGAGCCGAGCCGCTCGAAGATCTCCCACGCGTCGAGGCAGAGGCGCTGCGCATCGGGGTCGGCGAGGCCCACGTCCTCGACCGCCATGCGGATGATCCGGCGCGCGAGGAAGCGCGGGTCCTCGCCGCCCTCGAGCATCCGCGCCAGCCAGTAGAGTGCTGCATCCGGGTCCGAGCCGCGCACCGACTTGTGCAGCGCGGAGATCAGGTTGTAGTGCCCCTCGCCGGATTTGTCGTAGATCGCGGCGCGGCGCGTCAGACGCGCTGCGAGCGCCGCAGGGTCGAGGGGCGCGCCCTGCTCCTGCGCCACCTGTTCGACGAGGTTGAGCAAGGCTCGCCCGTCGCCGTCGGCCATCTCGATCAACAGCGCGCGCGCCTGAGGTGTCAGCGGCAGCTTCCGGCCGAGATCGGCCTCCGCCCGCGCGGCCAGCCGCTCCAGCGCCGCCGGCTCGAGCCTGTGCAGCGTGAGGACCTGGGCGCGCGACATCAGCGCTGCGTTCAGCTCGAACGAAGGGTTCTCGGTGGTCGCCCCGACCAGGACGATCGTGCCGTCCTCGACGCCCGGAAGGAAAGCGTCCTGCTGGGCGCGGTTGAAGCGGTGGATCTCGTCGACGAAGAGCAGCGTGCCGCGGCCGTTGCCGCGCCTGAGGCGGGCGGCATCGAGGATCTTCTTGAGGTCGGCGACGCCGCTGAAGATCGCGCTCACCTGGACAAAGGCGAGGTCGGTGCCTTCGGCGAGCAGGCGCGCGACCGTGGTCTTGCCGGTCCCGGGCGGCCCCCAGAGGATCACCGAGCCGAGCCTGCCGGTGGCGAGCATCCGCCCGAGCGGCGCCTGGGGGCCGAGCAGATGGTCCTGGCCCACGACCTCGGCGAGACTGGCGGGGCGCAGCCGGTCGGCCAGCGGCTGCGGCGCGCGGTGGGCCGGGGCGGCGGGTTCGGTGTCGAAGAGATCGGCCATGGCCGAGCCTAGCCGGGCGGCGCAGGCGATAGAAGCCCCGGATGCGACAGGGCGAAGAGCCGGCACCAACACGGCGTACTAGGGTGATACATACAACAACCCGTTGATAAATATAATGAAGAGAGCGCATTTCGCTCGCTTGCCACGCTGCATAAGGGAATATCACGCGTGTGCAGGGCTGGAGCCGCGACGCGGGTGGGCGGATGTTCCTAGGGCACGGGATCGTTCTTGTCGCGGTGCTGGCCGATGCGCGTCGGGAACGGGAACACCTCCTGCCGCTCCGGGCTGGTTCGCGCCTCGACCATCCGCGCGATGAGCGCTCCGTAGGCGCGCGCGGCTGGCGAGGCAGAGGCGCCGTGCAGCAGCACGCTCAGAGCCACCGTCACCAGCACCGCCGGCGCGACATCGGCCATGCCCGCATCCTCCCCCGCCTCGATGATCAGCAGCAGATACAGGATCGAGGCGAGGCCGCGCGGGCCGAACCAGCCGAGAAAGGCGACCGTCACCGGCAGAAGCCGCGTGCCGACGAGACTGAGCGCCACGGGCAGCATGCGGATCAGCGTGAGCGAGAGACCGGCATAGACGAGGTGGCGCCAGCCGAGCTCCGCGAAGGCGGTCGGCAGCAGCACCGCCCCGAAAAGCAGGAAGACGACGAGGTTGAGGAGCTTGCCCTCGGTCTCGCCGAACTCCTCCACCGCATCGAGCAGGCGCCGCGAGCGGGTGCCCACGACCATGCCGGCGGCGAAGGCGGCGATGAAGCCGTTGCCGCCGATGGCCTCCGCCCCGCCATAGGCGAGTATCGCGAGGCTGAGCACAGAGATCTGCAGGAAAGCCCGGTTCATCCAGCCCCGCCCGGCGCAGAACTCGACCGCGAAGGCGCCGGCGAGGCCGACGGCGAGGCCCGCGAGCGGCCCGAGCCCCACCTGGGAGAGAACGAAGACGCCCCAGCCGCCGGCGCTGCGTCCCGCCTCGCTCTCGAGCGCGAGCGAGAGCACGATCAGGAGCACCGGAAAAGCCAGGCCGTCGTTCAGCCCGCTCTCCACGTTGAGCGCCTGACGCACGCGCTGGGGGATGCGCTCGTCGGTGACGACCGCCTGACCGAGGGCCGCATCGGTCGGCGCGAGGATGACGCCGAGCACGGCCGCCGGCCACAGACCGAGGCCGGGAAAGAGCCACCAGGCCATGAGCGTGCCGAAGAGCATGGTGAGCGGCAGCCCGATCCCCAGCAGGCGCAGCGGCACGTCGTGCTCGGCGCCGAGGCGGGTCACGTCGATGCGCGCGGCGTCGGTGAAGAGCGCGAGCACCAGGGTGATCTGGGCGAGCGCGTCGATCACCGAATTGGTGGCCGGAAGATCGACCACGTCGAGCACAGCGCTGCCGATCAGCAGCCCGAACAGCGTGAAGACCATCGGCCCGGTGACGGAGCCGGACTCGCCGCGCCGCGAGAAGAGCGCATAGACGAACACACCGGCCGCGACGATGAGCAAGTCCGGAGTCTGCATCGCCGCGGTGCGGGGCTCAGGCCTCGGCGGCGGCTTCCTCGGCGGCGAGGCGGGCGCGATCGCCGGCGCCCTTGGCGGCGGGGTCGCGGTCGATCAGCTCGAGGATTGCCATCGGCGCCATGTCGCCGTAGCGGAACCCCGCCTTCAGGAGCCGCGAATAGCCGCCCTGGCGGTCCTTGTAGCGGGTGCCGAGCGTCTGGAAGAGCTTGGCCACCGCCGCATCCTGCTTGATGCGGCTCGCGACGATCCGGCGCGCGTGCAGGTCGCCGCGCTTGCCCAGCGTGATCAGCTTGTCGATGATCCGCTTGAGCTCCTTGGCCTTGGGAAGCGTCGTCTTGATCTGCTCGTGCTCGATCAGGCTCGAGGCCATGTTGGCGAACATCGCGGCGCGGTGTTCATGGGTGCGGTTGAGCTTGCGATAGCCGTTTCCGTGACGCATGTCGGTCTCCGTAGGTTGTGCTTTGTCCGGCGGCTCCGCGTCGGGCCGCGCTCCTTGGGGCCGGGGCCCGGGTGGTGGAGGGGGCGCGAAGCGCGCCCCCGCGTCAGAACTGGTCCTCGAACTTCTTGGCAAGGTCGTCGATGTTCTCGGGCGGCCAGTCGACGATCTCCATGCCGAGGTGCAGCCCCATTGCGGTCAGCACCTCCTTGATCTCGTTCAGGGATTTGCGCCCGAAGTTCGGCGTGCGCAGCATCTCCGCCTCGGTCTTCTGGATCAGGTCGCCGATATAGACGATGTTGTCGTTCTTGAGGCAGTTGGCCGAGCGAACCGACAGCTCGAGCTCATCGACCTTCTTCAGGAGCAGCGGGTTGAACTCCAGATCGTCCGCCTCGTCGCTGCGCACGCCAGAGGACGGCTCCTCGAAGTTCACGAACACCGAGAGCTGGTCCTGGAGGATCCGCGCGGCATAGGCGAGCGCATCGTCGGGCTTGAGCGAGCCGTCGGTCTCGAGCTGGAGCGTCAGCTTGTCGTAATCGAGCACCTGGCCCTCGCGCGTCGGCTCGACCTTGTAGGAGACCTTCCTGATCGGCGAGAACAAGGCATCGACCGAGATCAGGCCAATCGGCGCGTCCTCGGGGCGGTTCTTGTCGGCCGCGACATAGCCCTTGCCGGTCTCTACCGTCAGCTCCATGAAAAGCGTCGCACCGTCGTCGAGATGGCAGATCACGTGGTCGCGGTTCAGCACCTCGATACCGTTGGTCATAGCGATGTCGCCCGCGGTGACGACGCCGGGGCCGGTCGCGCGGATCTCGACGCGCTTGGGTCCCTCGACCTCCATCTTGATCGCGACGCCCTTGAGGTTCAGGACGATGTCTGTCACGTCCTCACGGACGCCCGCGACGGAAGAGAACTCGTGCAGCACGTTGTCGATCTGCACGCTGGTGATCGCAGCACCCTGGAGCGAGGACATCAGCACCCGGCGCAGCGCGTTGCCGAGCGTCAGGCCGAAGCCGCGCTCCAGCGGTTCGGCGACAGCGACGGCGGTGCGATAGCGGTCGGGCCCAGGCTTGACCTCGAGCGCCGTCGGCCGGATCAGTTCCTGCCAGTTCTTGTGGATCATCATCTTCAAGTCCTCCATTCCTGTCCGCAGCCCGATCCGGCTGGTCCGCGGACGCCCGAGGGATAGTGAAAAGGTCGGACCGCCCGCGGCAGCGACGGGCGGTCCGACGAAAGCTGGGAGCGTCAGACCCGGCGGCGCTTCGGCGGGCGGCAGCCGTTGTGCGCGATCGGGCTCACGTCGCGGATCGCGGTGATCTGAAATCCGGCGGCGCCGAGCGCACGCAGCGCGCTCTCGCGGCCCGAGCCCGGCCCCTGGACCTCGACCTCGAGGGTGCGGACGCCGTGCTCCTGCGCCTTCTTGCCGACGTCCTCGGCGGCCATCTGCGCGGCATAGGGCGTGGACTTACGCGACCCCTTGAAGCCCATCGTCCCGGCCGAGGACCAGGCGATCGCATTGCCCTGGGCGTCGGCGATCAGGATCTTGGTGTTGTTGAAGCTCGCGTTGACGTGGCAGACGCCTGTCGAGATGTTCTTGCGTTCCTTGCGCTTGACGCGCGCCTTCTCCCGAGCCATGGGCCGGTCTCCTTATTTCTTCTTGCCGGCGATGGCCTTGGCGGGGCCTTTGCGCGTGCGGGCGTTGGTGTGGGTGCGCTGGCCGCGCACCGGCAGGCCGCGGCGATGCCTGAGGCCGCGATAGCAGCCGAGGTCCATCAGCCGTTTGATGTTCATCGAACTCTCGCGCCGCAGGTCGCCTTCGACCATCAGATTAGCGTCGATGTATTCGCGGATGCGCAGCACTTCCGCGTCGCTGAGATCGTTCACCCGGCAGCTGTCCGCTATCTCGAGCGCGTCGCACATCTTCTGTGCCGTCGAGCGGCCTATTCCAGTGATATAGGTGAGGGCGACCTCTACCCGCTTGTTCGTCGGGATATTAACGCCAGCTATGCGCGCCAAGGTAATGCTCCGTTCATCCTGTGGACCCTAGAAGGGTCTCCGCCTCTCGATCCGCGCCTGCCGTAGGCCCCGCGGACACTCCCGATCCCAAGCCGTCGTCCCCGTGCCGGCACCGGGAAACGGCATGGATCGACTCCTCCGTCCAGAGAAAGCGCGGAGTATAGGAACCGCCCGAGCGCCGTCAAGGCCGGAATGAGGGTTTATCGCAGCCGCAGCGCGTCCTCGATCTCTGCCGAGACCGCCTCCACCGCGCCCAGCCCATCGACGCAGCGCAAGGAGCCCTTGCAGTGGTAATAGCCGATCAACGGTGAGGTGTTCCGATAATAGGCCATCAGCCGGACCCGCATCGCCTCCGCGTTGTCGTCGGCGCGGCGGATGAACTCGTTGGCGCCGCAGTTGTCGCAGACGCCCGGCACCATGGTCGGCCGCGTCGTGTCGTGATAGACCTCGCCGCAATTGGCGCAGGTGAAGCGCCCCGACACGCGATCGATCAGCGCCTCGTCCTCGACGCGCATTTCGATCACCGCGTCGAGCGTCCGCTCCTTATCGGCCAGAAGCGCTTCGAGCGCGTCGGCCTGGGCGAGGGTGCGAGGGAAGCCGTCGAAGATCAGCCCCTGGGCGCCGGCCGGCCCGTCGAGCTGCTCGGCGATCAGCCCGATCACGATGTCATCGGTGACGAGCTCGCCGCGCGCCATGACGTCGGCGACGCGCCGGCCGAGCTCGGTGCCCGAGCTCTTCGCCTCGCGCAGCATGTCGCCGGTCGAGAGCTGCTTGAGCCCGTGAGCTTCGACCAGCCGGCGCGCCTGTGTGCCCTTGCCCGCACCCGGCGGCCCCAGCAGGATAAGGTTCATCGCCGCACCTTGCCGCCGCGTCCCTTGCCACGCAGGCGCGAGCGCTCAATCAGCCCCTCGTATTGGTGCGCGAGCAGGTGCGACTGGATCTGGGTGATCGTGTCCATCGACACCGAGACGACGATCAGGAGCGACGTGCCGCCGAAGTAGAACGGCACCGCGAGCTGCGAGATCAGCACCTCGGGCAAAAGCACCACCGCGGCGAGATAGGCCGAGCCGATCACCAGGATGCGCGAGACCACGTAATCGAGATACTCGATCGTCTTCTGCCCCGGCCGGATGCCGGGAATGAAGCCGCCCTGCTTCTTGAGGTTGTCGGCAACGTCGTCGGATTTGAACGCGACGTTGGCGGTGTAGAAATAGGTGAAGAACACCACCAGCGCCCCGTAGGCGAGCAGGTAGAGCGGCTGGCCGTGGCCCATGTAGGCCGCGACATAGCTCCAGACCCCGGTGCCGCCGGTCGTTCCCGAGAACGTGGTCACCGTCGCGGGCAGCAGCAGCAGCGAGGAGGCGAAGATCGCCGGGATCACGCCCGCCGGGTTCACCTTGACCGGCAGGTTCGAGCTCTCGCCGCCGTAGACCTTCATCCCGACCTGGCGCTTGGGGTACTGGATGTGGATCTTCCGCAAGGCCCGTTCGACGAAGACCACGAAGGCTATGACCGCCAGCGCCATCACCAGGATGCCGATGATCACGGCTGGGCTGAGCGCGCCCGACCGTCCCTGCGACAGGAGCCGCGCCAGCGACGCCGGCAGTTCGGCGACGATGCCCACGAAGATGATCAGCGAGATGCCGTTGCCGATGCCGCGCGAGGTGATCTGCTCGCCCAGCCACATCAGGAACATCGTGCCTCCCACCAGCGTGATCACGCAGCCGGCGCGGAAGAACCAGCCGGGATCGGTCGCCATGCCCTGCGCCTCGAGCCCGACCGCGAGCCCATAGGCCTGGAAGGTGGCAAGCAACACCGTGCCGTAGCGGGTATACTGGTTGATCTTCTTGCGGCCGGCCTCGCCCTCCTTCTTCAGTTGCCCCAGCGAGGGGACCATCGACGTGAGCAGCTGGACGATGATCGAGGCCGAGATATAGGGCATGATCCCGAGCGCGAAGATCGCCATGCGCGACACAGCACCGCCGGTGAACATGTTGAGCATCCCGCCGATGCCGGTGCTCGCCTGGGTGAAGAACTGCTGGAGGCGCGCGGCGTCAATGCCCGGAACGGGAATATAGGTGCCGATCCGGTAGACGATCAGCAGGGCAATCGCGAACAGGATGCGGTTCTGCAGGTCCTTGGCCTTGCCGAAGGTGCTCCAACTGAGGTTGGAGGCCATCTGTTCCGCTGCCGATGCCATTCAGAACCCCTCCATCGATGCGCCGCCGGACCCTCGCTGGGGTCGTCCGGCGGCGCGCAACCAGGAGACTCTAGCGGCCGTTCCGGCCGCCACAAGCCTCAATCCACGGCGGATTCAGCCGCTGCCGGCAAGGTGACGGAGCCGCCGGCCTTCTCGACCGCCTCGACCGCCGCCTGGGACGCGCCGGTCAGGCTCAGCGCCAACTTGGAGGTGAGCGCGCCCTTGGCGAGCAGGCGCACGCCATCGCGTCGGCGGCGCACCAGGCCGCTCTCGACCAGCGCCGCCTCGTCGATCGGCTGGGCCGCGTCGAGCTTGCCCGCGTCGATGAACTTCTGCAGCAGCCCGAGGTTGATCACCGCGAACTCGCGCCGATTCGGTTTGGTGAAGCCGCGCTTGGGCAAGCGCATGTAGAGCGGCATCTGCCCGCCCTCGTAACCGTTGATCGCGACGCCGGAGCGCGACTTCTGGCCCTTGATGCCGCGGCCGGCGGTCTTGCCCTTGCCTGAGCCGGGGCCACGCGCGACGCGCTTGCGCCGCTTGGTGGCGCCGGGGTTGTCGTGCAGTTCGTTCAGCTTCATGACGCGGTCTCCTGATGGGCCGGATACGGGCGCTTTGCGTCAGATGCGCCCGACCACGGCATGTACGATGCGCCGCGGCGGAGGTGCCGCGGACGACAAGGAGCGCTCAGCCGCGCTCCTCGACGATGACCGCCAGATGCGGGATCGCGGCGACCATGCCGCGGATCGACGGCGTGTCCTGGAGCTCGCGCGTACGATGCATCTTGTTGAGCCCCAGCCCGATCAGGGTCTGGCGCTGGACGGCGGGGCGGCGGATCGGCGAGCCGATCTGCTTGACGACGATTGTCTTGCCCGGGGTCTGTGCGGGGGACTTTGCCATGGCGCTCTCCTCAGGCCTCGGCCAGCTCGGCCGGCGGTTCGGACGGCATGTCGGGGCGCGCCGGCAGGATGTCGGCGACCTTCTTGCCACGGCGCTGGGCGACCATGCGCGGGCTCGTCTGGCTCTGGAGCCCGTCGATGGTAGCACGGATCATGTTGTAAGGGTTCTGGCTGCCCAGCGACTTCGACACCACGTCGTGCAGGCCGAGCATCTCGAAGACCGCGCGCATCGGGCCGCCGGCGATGATGCCGGTTCCGGCGGGGGCGGCGCGCATCACCACCTTGCCGGCGCCGTGGCGGCCGTTGATGTCGTGGTGCAGCGTACGGCCCTCGCGAAGCGGCACGCGGATCATCTGGCGCTTGGCCTGTTCGGTGGCTTTGCGGATCGCCTCGGGAACCTCGCGGGCCTTGCCCTTGCCGTAACCGACGCGGCCCTTCTGGTCGCCGACGACGACGAGTGCGGCAAAGCCGAAGCGCTTGCCGCCCTTCACCGTCTTGGAGACGCGGTTGATCGCGACCAGGCGGTCCTGGAACTCCGGGTTCTCGTCGCGGTCCCGGCCCCGGCCGCCGCCGCGTGCTTCTCTTGCCATGTGTCGCGTCTCCTCAGAACTTCAGGCCGCCCTCGCGGGCCGCATCGGCAAGCGCCTTGACCTTCCCGTGGAACAGGAAGCCGCCGCGGTCGAAATACACGTCCTCGACCCCAGCGGCCTTGGCGCGCGCGGCGATCTCGGCGCCCACCTTCGCGGCCGCCTCCTTGTTGTTGTGTCCGACCACGCCCAGACCCGGCTCGAGCGTCGAGGCGGCCGCAAGCGTGCGGCCCTGCCCGTCGTCGATCAGCTGGACCGAGATGTTCTTGTTCGACCGATGTACGCTCAGCCGCGGGCGCTCGCCCGCGAGCTTGCGCAGCTTGCTCCGGACGCGCAGGCGGCGCTTCTGGAACAACGTGCGTTTGCTGTTCGCCATGACCGCAGCCTCCTTACTTCTTCTTGCCTTCCTTGCGGAAGATGGTTTCATCCTTGTACTTTATCCCCTTGCCCTTGTAGGGCTCGGGCGGGCGCCAGCCGCGGATGTTTGCCGCGACCTGACCGACCACCTGCTGGTCGATGCCCTCGATCACCACCTCTGTCGGCCGCGGCGTGGCGATGGTCACGCCCTCGGGGACGGGGAAGTCGATGTCGTGCGAATAGCCCAGCGACAGTTTCAGCACCTTGCCCTGCGCCGCGGCGCGGTAGCCGACACCGTTGATCTCGAGCTCGCGCCTGAACCCGGTCGAAACCCCCTGAACGAGGTTCGCGACCTGGGTGCGCGACATCCCCCATTGCTGGCGGGCGCGCTTCGACTTCCCCCGCGGCGTCACGCTCAGCGCATTGTCCTCGAGCACGAGCGTCACGTCGTCGGTGGCGGTGAAGGCGCGGGTGCCCTTCGGCCCCTTCACTTCGACCGTCTGGCCGGAAATCGTGGCGGAGACGCCGCCCGGCAGGGCGACCGGCTTCTTTCCGATGCGAGACATTGGCGGCCCTCCCTTAGAATACCGTGCACAAGACCTCGCCGCCGACATTGTCGGTGCGGGCCTGTGCGTCGGACATCACGCCCTTGGGCGTCGAGACGATGGCGATCCCGAGGCCCTGGCGGACCTGGGGGATCTCCTTGACTCCGGAATAGACGCGACGGCCAGGGGTCGAGACGCGCTTCAATTCGCGGATCACCGGCTGGCCGTCGAAGTACTTCAGCGAGACCTCGAGCTCGGGAAGACCCCGCGCCGAGGTCGCCTCCTCATAGCCGCGGATGTAGCCCTCGGCCTTCAGCACGTCGAGCACCCAGCGCCGGACCCTGGAGGCCGGCGTGCGCACCGTTGACTTGCCGCGCATCGAGGCATTGCGGATGCGGGTGAGCATGTCGCCCAGGGGATCGTTCATAGACATATCTGCGCTCCCCTTACCAGCTCGACTTGACCATGCCGGGGATCTGGCCCTTGGAGGCGAGATCCCGCAGCGCGATGCGCGACATGCGCAGCTTGCGGTAGTAGGCGCGCGGCCGCCCCGTCACCTCACAGCGGCTGTGCAGCCGCGTCGCCGAGGAATTGCGCGGCAGCTTCGCAAGCTCGAGCCGCGCCTTGAAGCGCTGCTCCATCGGAAGCGCGATGTCGCGCGCCGTCTCCTTCAGGCTCGCGCGCCGGTCTGCGTACTTCTTCACCAGAGCCTCGCGCTTCTTCTGGCGGTTGATCATGCTTGCTTTTGCCATTGTCTCTCTCCCGCGCTCAGGCCGTAAAGGGCATGTTGAAGTGCTTCAACAGCGCCTTGGCTTCCGCATCGGTGTTCGCGGTGGTGCAGATCACGATGTCCATCCCCCAGACCTGGTCGATCTTGTCGAAGGCGATCTCCGGGAAGACGATGTGTTCGCGTAGCCCCATCGCGTAGTTGCCGTAGCCGTCGAAGCTCTTGGGATTCACGCCGCGAAAGTCGCGCACCCGCGGCATCGCCACCGTGATCAGCCGATCGTGGAACTCGTACATCCGCTCGCGGCGCAGCGTCACCTTAACGCCGAGCGGCATATCCTCGCGCACCTTGAAGCCCGCGATCGAAGTCTTGGCCTTGGTGATCACCGGCTTCTGGCCAGCGATGAGCGCGATGTCCTCGGCGGCGGCGCGGACCTTCTTGCTGTCGGAAACCGCCTCGCCGACGCCCATGTTCAGCACGATCTTGTCGAGCCGCGGGATCTGCATGTCGTTGCGGTAGGAGAACTCCTCCCGGAGCGCCGGGCGCACCTTATCGGCGTAATGCTGGCGCAGGCGGGGCGTATAATCAGCCATTGATCGTCTCCCCCGACTTCTTGGCGAACCGGACCTTCTTGTCGCCTTCCATGCGGAAGCCCACGCGGGTCGGTCCGCCGCTCTTGGGGTCGATCAGCGCGAGATTGCTGAGCGCGATCGGCATCTCCTTGGGGACGCGGCCGCCCTGCGCCGACTGGGTCTGGCGCTGGTGGCGTATCGCGACGTTGATCCCCGAGACGATCGCCTTCTCGTCCTTGGGCATCACACGCGTGATATCCCCCTGCTTGCCCTTGTCCTTGCCGGCGAGCACGATCACCTTGTCACCCTTACGAAGTTTCGCAGCCATTCAAAGAACCTCCGGAGCGAGGCTGATGATCTTCATGAAGTTGCGCCCACGCAGCTCGCGGACCACGGGCCCAAAGATGCGAGTGCCGAGCGGCTCGTTCTGGTTGTTCAGGATCACCGCAGCATTGCGGTCGAAGCG
The DNA here is from genome assembly GCA_038214855.1 of Rhodobacterales bacterium. Taxonomy (GTDB): domain Bacteria; phylum Pseudomonadota; class Alphaproteobacteria; order Rhodobacterales; family Rhodobacteraceae; genus Amaricoccus. Next base: position 11,406 of record JBBQRM010000047.1, read on the forward strand.
GATGGCGGTGCCGTCGTCGCGGCGAACTTGCTTGGCGGTGCGCACGACGACCGCCTTGCGCACGTCGCCCTTCTTGACGCGGCCACGCGGGATCGCCTCCTTCACCGACACCACGATGATGTCGCCGACGGAGGCGTACTTGCGCTTCGAACCGCCAAGAACCTTGATGCACTGAACCCGGCGAGCACCCGAAT
>JBBQRM010000048.1:0-11531 GCA_038214855.1 Rhodobacterales bacterium
CATTTGGCGTTATAGAGGGCGGCGAAGTCGAGCAGGCCCTGGCGCAGCGCCTCGATGGTGTCGAAGCCGTGGACCCACAGCAGGTTTTCCTTCAGCGTCCGGATCAGGCGCTCGGCCACCCCGTTGCCCTCGGGCTGGCGCACGAAGGCGGGGGAGCTTCTGATGCCGAGAAAGCTGATCTCGCGCTGGAAGTCGTCAGCCATATAGGTCGACCCGTGATCGTGGCGCAGGGTGAGCCCGGAGGCTATGCCGGCGGCAGTCGCGCCGAAGTGGGTGGCGATGCCCTGACGCACTGGCTCCAGCGCCTCGAGGCGGCTGGCGGAGCGGGCGGCATGGATGCCGACGATCTCGCCGCTGCAATGATCGACAGCGACGAAGACGTAGGCGCGGCCCTCCTCGATCGTCACCGTTTGGGTCATGTCGGTTCCCCAGACCTCGTCGACCCGCTCGGTGACGATCGTGCCGTCGTGGGCATGGCTCCGCGACGGCCGGACCCGGTGCGGCGCCTGCAACCGGTGCTCCTTCATCAGACGTCGCACCCGCCGCGGCGCCGTGCGGATGCCCTTGTGACGCAGCCGCGCCCAGATTTTGCGATAGCCTTCGCCATGGAATGGCGAGGCCGCGATCTCGGCCGCGATGTGGGCGACCAGCTCCGCGTCCGGGCAGGCCCCGACCGGGCCGCGGCGGCGCCGGACGGGGCTCCCGGGCGACTGAGGATCGGTATCCGCCGCGCCCCGGTGCCGATAGACCGTCGCCCGGGCGACGCCCCAGGCCTGGCACACCCGCGCGACGCCGTAGGTCCGGTGCCGGGAGGTCGAGGTGGCGCGGCTCACCTCCTCGCGGCCCTCCGGGCCTTCTCCACCTTCAATCTCTCCACTGGAGAGATTGATCGCTTCGCGACCGGTTCCGAAGCCTCCGGAGGGCCAAAGGGCGGCCCGCCTCCAACCTCGCGATCTTGTCGTGCAGGAGCTCGTTCGCCATCGCCATCTCGCCGACCTTGGCCCGGAGCCGCGCGGTCTCCTCGTCACGCGCGTCGCGCTCGCGCTCCTTCAGTGCGCTGCCGGCCCCGGCGAGCGCCCGATCCCGCCAGTCCGAGAGCCGCCACGCCGGCATGTTCAGATCCCGCGACACCGCCTCGAGGCTCTCGCCCCGAAACAGCCGCTGAACCGCGGCGAGCTTGCGCTGCGCCGAAAACCGCTGCGGCGGCTTCGCTCCCGGCGGGCCGGCCTCGGGGCCGCCGCCGCCAGCGTGCTGGGCGCGCGTCGGCGGCCCCGAGGCCTCCAACGCGCCACCGTCCATACCATCCCGCTTCTCGTCCATGCGCTTCCTCCAATCGCAGTTCATTGACCGCAATCGGCTGTCTCAGGAAACCGTGCCCCGGCCCACGCGTTGGTCCGAGATCATACGGCTCGTCGCCACGATCCGGACCGCCGGCATGACGGCCGCCCACGCGGCCACGGCGCTGGCGGCCATCTCGCGCCAGAGTGGATTGGCCGCCGCGCTCGCTGAGATCGGCCGGATCGAGCGGTCGATCTTCATGCTCGAATGGATGCTCCAGCCCGACCTGCGCCACAGCTCTCTCGGACCGGTGGCGTTCGCCCGCTCACTCTTCAACCGGCTCGGCCAGATCCGGGACCGATCCTATGAGAACCACCAGCATCGTGCCGCCGGCGTCAATCTGATCGTCGCGGCCATCATCCTCTGGAACACCGTCTATCTCGGCCGCGCGGTCGAGACGCTGCGCATCGCATGTCGGGGCACGACGTATCGGACGATACGCTCCGCCACGTCCGGCCGCTTGCCGGAGCCGGTGATGCTCACGGGTGCTCAAGGTTGAGCAAATCGACAAGAGTTTGATTGCAAAGGCTTTTTGTGGTGCCATTAACCACATGGAAAGGATTTCGCACCGTTGCGGTCAGGTCGGACGCCGCCCTGGACCTCAGCCATCCCCTACTCCGGCCCGTCGTCTCCGGGCCGGAATCCTTGTGCCGACGGCGTGGCGTAGTAGAGCGCGATCGCCTGCCCGCGGCTGTTGACCTGCAGCTTCTCGAAAACCCCCCGCAAGTGATACTTCACCGTGTTGATCGAGATGCCGAGTTCCGTCGCCAGCGCCTGATTGCTGTGTCCCTTGGCGAGCAGCCCGAGCAGTGTGCGCTCCCGCGCCGTCAACACCTCCATCGGATCCCGCCTGAGCGCCCGCACATCGAGATAGGGAAACACCATGCGCCCCGCGGCGACCTCGGCGACCACGTCCAGCAGCCGCTCCGGCGTCTCGCTGCGCGAGCAATAGCCAGCCGCCCCTGCCGCCATCGCCCGCCGCGCGCCCTCCCCGGTGGCGTCGTCGGAATAGATCACGATCCTCGGCGCATCCCCCTGCGCCAGCAGAATGTCCAGCAGTCGCGCGCCGCCGAGCTTTGGCAGGTTCCAGTCGATCACACCGACAGTCACGCTCGCGCGCAACACCACCTCGAGAAACCCCTCTGCCGTTCTCGACGTCGCCACGAGGCTAAAGCGCGGATCGCGGTCCATGACGCTGGAAAGCGCGCCGAGCATCAGCGGGTTGCTGTCCGCCAGACACACATTCACCGCAGCATTCCCGGCCACGCTGGACTCCCATATCTGCCGATCCAACTCGAAGAGGTGGGATACTATCAGCGTCTCTTCGCTGTTACCATTCCTATGGGTAGTCTTTCCCCACCCTTAAGGTTGCCCAAACGTGCGTATCAGGGTGTTGTTGACTTTACTGCACCAAAGCACAGTGGCGCCATCCGAACCGCGCCGTCGCTCAGGAAAGGCCAGACATGACGCAGTGCAACCGGGGCACCCGCACCCTTCTCATTCCAGGACCAACCAACGTGCCGGACCGTGTCCGCAATGCCATCGACATTCCGATGGAGGATCAGCGGGCGCCGGACCTGCCGGATTTCATGCTGCCGCTGTTTCGCGATCTGAAGAAGATATTCCGCACCGCAACCGGCCAGGTCTTTCTGTTCCCGGGGACCGGCACCGGCGGTTGGGAAGCGGCGATGACCAACACTCTCTCGCCGGGCGACAAGGTGCTGATTGCGCGCTTCGGCCAATTCTCGCACCTCTGGGTCGATCTCTGTCAGCGCCTCGGGTTCGACGTCGAGATCGTCGACGTAGACTGGGGCGAGGGCACTCCGGTAAAGATCTTCGCCGAGAGGCTCGCGGCCGACAAGGCGCACGAGATCAGGGCGGTCCTCGTCACCCAGAACGAGACGGCAACCGGCGTGACCAGCGACGTGGCTGGCGTGCGCGGCGCGCTCGATGCGGCGGACCACCCTGCGCTGCTCTTCGTCGATGGGGTGAGCTCGATTGCCAGCATCGATTTCCGGATGGACGAATGGGGCGTCGATCTTGCCGTCGCCGGCTCGCAGAAGGGGTTCATGTTGCCGGCGGGCCTTGCGATCGTCGCCTTCAGCGAGAAGGCGCTCGACGCGGCGAAGCACGCCACGTCGCGCCGCTGCTATTTCGACATCGCGGACATGATCCGCACCAACAAGGACGGCTACTTTCCCTACACACCGCCGATGTCGCTGATCCGCGGCCTGCGGGTCTCGGTCGACATGCTTCTGGAAGAAGGGCTCGACGCCGTCTTCGCGCGCCATCACCGGCTCGCGGAGGCAACCCGCCGGGCGGTCGCCGCCTGGGGCCTGTCACTGTGCGCGAAGGCGCCGAAATGGTACTCCGACACTGTGAGTGCGATCTGCCTGCCCGACGGCTTCGACTCCGGCGTCTTCGTCGAGCACGCCTATTACCGCTACGGCATCTCGTACGGCGTCGGCCTCTCCAAGGTCGCGGGCAAGGTGTTCCGGATCGGGCACCTCGGCGATCTCAACGAGGCGATGATCCTGGCGGGGCTGGGCGGCACCGAACTGGCCATGCGCGACTTTGGCGTGCCGTTCGAAGCAGGCAGCGGCGTCGGCGCGGCGATCGACTACCTTTACCAAAGCGGATCGGACCGGCAGACGCTCGCAGCTGAATAAGCGGGACCGCAGCCAACCAAGGGAGCCAGTGAATGGACATTCACGAATATCAGGCCAAGGAAATCCTCGCGGGCTTCGGCGTACGCATCCCGCGCGGCGGCCTCGCCTACAGCGCCGAACAGGCGTCCTACCGCGCCCGCGAGATCGGCGGCGCGAAGTGGGTGGTCAAGGCGCAGGTCCATACCGGCGGCCGCGGCAAGGCCGGCGGCGTCAAGGTCTGCGGCGACGAGCACGAAGTATTCGACGCCGCCAACGCCATGTTCGGCCAGCGACTGGTGACGCACCAGTCCGGGCCGGCGGGTAAGGTGGTCTACAGGGTCTATGTCGAAGGCGCCATCGATATCGCGCGCGAGCTCTATCTCGCCTTCGTGCTCGACCGCGGCTCCGAGCGGATCGTGGTCGTGGCCTCCGCCGAGGGCGGGATCGAGATCGAGGAGATCTCGGCGAACCGGCCCGAAAGCCTCATCCGCAGCGTGATCGAACCCGCGGTCGGGCTCACCGAGTTCCAGGCGCGAGAGATCGCCTTCGCGCTTGGGCTGGAACCCTCGCAGATCCAGCAGGCGGTCGAAACCATCGCCGGCTGCTACCAGGCGTTTCGCGATCTCGATGCGACAATGGTCGAGATCAATCCCCTGGTGGTGACCGGCGACGGCGCGCTCCTGGCGCTCGACGCCAAGATGTCCTTCGACGACAACGCACTGTTCCGTCGGCAGGAAATCTCGGAGCTGCGCGACAAGAGCCAGGAGGATCCGCGCGAGACCCGCGCCGCCGATCGCGGGCTCGCCTATGTCGGGCTCGACGGCAATATCGGCTGCATCGTCAATGGCGCGGGCCTCGCAATGGCGACGATGGACATGATCAAGCTCGCCGGCGGCGAGCCCGCGAACTTCCTCGACATCGGCGGCGGCGCGTCGCCCGAGCGGGTGGCGAAGGCCTTCCGCCTGGTTCGGTCAGACGAGAAGGTGGAGGCGATCCTGGTCAACATCTTCGCCGGCATCAATCGCTGCGACTGGGTCGCGCAGGGCATCGTTCAGGCGCTCGAGGCCGAGCCCTGCGACGTGCCGGTGATCGTTCGGCTCTCCGGCACGCTCGTGGAAGAAGGGCGGCAGATCCTCGCCCGGAGCGGCCTGCCGATCATCCGGGCGGCGACGCTGGCCGAGGCGGCGGACCGCGCCGTCAACGCGTGGAAGAAGGACAGCGAACAGAACGTGCAATTCTCGGTGGCGACATGAGCATTCTGATCGACAGGAACACGCCCGTCCTCGTGCAGGGCATCACCGGACGCATTGCCGCCTTCCATACCAAGGAGATGCTGGATTACGGCACCAACATCCTCGGCGGGGTGGTCCCGGGGCGCGGCGGCGAGAGCGTGCACGGCAAGCCCGTGTTCAACACCATGAAGCAGGCGGTCGCCGAAACCGGTGCCACCGCCAGCATCGTCGTGGTGCCGCCTCCGTTCGCCGCGGATTCGATCATGGAAGCGGCGGATGCCGGCATCACGCTCTGCGTGTCGATCACCGACGGCATCCCGGCACAGGACATGATGCGGGTGAAGCGCTACATGTGGCGCTACAAGGCGGACCGCCGGATGCGGCTTCTGGGCCCCAACTGCGCCGGGCTGATCACGCCGGGTCAGGCGCTTCTGGGCATCATGCCGGGCAGCATCTATCTGCCCGGACCAGTGGGCATCGTCGGACGCTCCGGCACGCTCGGCTACGAGGCGGCGAGCCAGATGAAGGAGTTCGGCATCGGCGTGTCCTCGAGCGTCGGCATCGGCGGCGACCCTATAAACGGTTCGTCGTTTCGCGACATCCTCGCGCTCTTCGAGGCCGATCCCGACACATCCGCGGTGGTGATGATCGGCGAGATCGGCGGGCCGCAGGAGGCCGAGGCGGCGGCGTTCATCCGCGATCACATGACGAAGCCGGTGGTGGCCTATGTCGCGGGCCTCTCCGCGCCGAAAGGCCGCAAAATGGGCCATGCCGGCGCGATCATCTCCGCCTTCGGCGAGAGCGCGCCGGAAAAGGTCGAGATCCTGCGGGAGGTCGGTGCCATCGTCGCGCCGACGCCATCGGCGATCGGAGAAACCGTTGCCGGTCTCTTGTCCGAAGCGGCCTGAGAGGGACGGACGATCATGGCAGGACCGAGAGTGGTCGTGACGCGGCGCTGGCCGCCGGCGGTCGAAGCCCTGTCGGCCGAGCGTTTCGAGGCGGTGTTCGACCGCGACGACAAGGCCCTCTCCGAGGTCGAGCCGCGCAACCGCAGCGAGCTGCGCGATTACCGGGACGCGTGGCCCATCCTTGTGCCTGAACAGGCACGGCGGACCACCCCATGAGAACGACCCGGGCGGCGCAACCCGCCCGGGCACCAATCCGAGGAGTGACATGGTAGGATACACCGAGCTGCCGCCCGAGGCGGCTGAACTGATCCAGAGTCCGTTCGGAGCTGGACACGATGCGCAGGATCATCGACGTGATGCCCGAGTTGATGGCCCGGCGTCTCGAAACCATCTGGTGCGACTCAAATGTCGGGGCCTGCTACACCGTAATTGTGCGGCCCGGCCTGTCGATGCCGGACCTCCGCTGGGCAATCGCGGATTCGGTGATGGAGGCCGGAGGTGGCCACAACGGCATCGTTGTAGAGGCGGACGGCGGCAACGGCTGCCACATCGACCCCGACTGGAGCGAGGTCTGGTGAATCGGCTGGGGTAGCCTTGGGGTAACGGGCGGCAGAATGTGGACCCATCCAGTAAGCGCTTGATTTCTAAGGGGAGATGGTGCTGTGAGAGAGGATTGAACTCTCGACCTCACCCTTACCAAGGGTGTGCTCTACCACTGAGCTACCACAGCATCTCATTTTCCAGATAGCTACCCCAGGCGTTACCCTGGGTCAAGCGGGCTCTGGAAAAGCCCTTCCATTTCAGCCACTTCGCTCCGCAGAGCCGCCCCTCACCAAGGGTGTGCCCTACCACCGAGTTACCGCCGCGCTGCCGCGGGTTTTAGTGGATTTGCCCCTTCGCGCAAGCGCAATCTGGACCCTGCCGCGGCCTTGCGCTAGAGAGGCGGCATGATGGAAAACCCCGCCCCGCCGGAGCCCGCCGCGCCCTCCGAGACCGACGCCCGCCGCGACCGTCTCGCTGCGGCGCTGCGCGAGAATCTCTCGCGGCGCAAGGTGCAGCAGCGGGCACGAGCCGAGATCCAAGCCTCGGGCGAGACCGAGGCCTGACCCCGGCATGGACAGCATCCTGGTGCGCGGCGGCCGCGAGCTTCAGGGCCGCATCCCGATCACGGGCGCCAAGAACGCTTGCCTGACGCTGATGCCGGCAGCGCTTCTGACCGACGCGCCGCTCACGCTCACCAACGCGCCGCGGCTGTCGGACATCGCGACGATGTCGGCCCTGCTCACCTCGCTCGGCTGTGAGGTGGCGGCACTCCAGCAGGGGCGCGTGCTGGTCGTGGGCACCGAGCGGATCGGCAACCATCGCGCCGATTACGACATCGTGCGCAAGATGCGCGCCTCGATCCTGGTGCTCGGGCCGATGCTGGCTCGCGAGGGCCGCGCGGTGGTGTCGCTGCCGGGCGGCTGCGCCATCGGCGCGCGCCCCGTCGATCTGCACCTGCGCGGGCTCGAGGCGCTGGGGGCCGATCTGACGCTCAGCGACGGCTATGTGCATGCAAGCGCGCCCGGCGGCCTGCGCGGCGCGCGCTTCGCCTTCCCGAGCGTGTCGGTGGGGGCGACGGAGAACATGCTGATGGCAGCGACGCTCGCCCGCGGCACGACGCGCATCGAGAACGCGGCGCGCGAGCCCGAGATCGTCGATCTGGCGCAGTGCCTACGGGCGATGGGGGCGCGGATCGAGGGCGAGGGCACGGACACCATCGAAATCGAAGGTGTCGAGACGCTGCATGGGGCGACCCACGCGGTCGTCACCGACCGGATCGAGCTCGGCACCTACATGCTCGCGCCCGCCATCGCCGGCGGCACGGTGGACCTCGTCGGCGGCAGGCGGGCGCTGGTCGCGGCCTTCGCCGACAAGCTCGAGGAAACTGGCGTCGAGGTGAGCGAGACCGCGGGCGCGCTGCGCGTCTCGCGCACCAACGGCCGCATCCGCCCCGTGGACGTGGTGACCGCGCCGCATCCCGGTTTTCCGACCGACCTCCAGGCGCAGATGATGGCGCTGCTCACCCTCGCGGACGGCGTGAGCCGGCTCGAGGAGCGCATCTTCGAGAACCGCTTCATGCACGCGCCGGAGCTCACCCGGATGGGGGCGCAGATCGAGGTCCACGGCGGCACCGCCACCGTCACCGGGGTCGAGCGGCTGCGCGGGGCGCCGGTGATGGCGACCGACCTGCGCGCCTCCGTCAGCCTGATCCTCGCGGGGCTCGCGGCCGAGGGCGAGACGCGGATCGCACGGGTCTATCACCTCGACCGCGGCTACGAGCGGGTGGAGGAGAAGCTGTCGGCCTGCGGCGCGGCGATCGAGCGCGTGTCGGAGCGCGCGGCATGAGCGACGCGGGCTTCGCCGAGGGCGCCGAGACGCCGCTGCGCCTGCAGGCCGAGAACGCGGAGGATCTCGGGGTGATCTCGGCGCTGGCGCAGGATGCGGTCGGGCGCACCGACCGGATCGCCTGGACGCCGCGGAGCCACCGCTTCACTGCCCTTCTCCACCGCTTCCGCTGGGAGGATGCGGAGGCCGCGCGCAGGCAGCGGCGGGTCTTCGAGCGGGTGCAGGCGCTGCTGGTCGTCTCGGGCGCGCTCAGGGTCCGGGCGTTGGGGCTCGACCCCACCGACCGCCGTCTCGTGCTGTCGCTTCTCGCGCTCGAGTTCGCGCCGGGCGACGAGGGAGCCGGGACGCTCCGCCTGCTTCTCGCGGGTGGGGCGGAGATCGCGCTCGAGGTCGAGTGCCTCGACGTGACGCTGACAGACGTCTCCCGTCCCTATGCCGCTCAGGCCGCCGCGGCGCCCCGCCACGATCCGGGCTGAATGCCGCGCATCCTCGACACGCGTGCGCCCGGGTTCGAGCGGGACCTCGGCGCCCTGATCGACGGCCGCAGGCATGCCGCGCGCGGAATCGACGCCGAGGTGGCGGCGATTCTCGCCGATGTGGCCGCGCGCGGGGACGCCGCATTGATCGAGATGACCGAGCGCTGGGACCGGCTGCGGCTGACGCCGGCAACGCTCGCCTTCTCCGAGGCGGAGATCGACGCGGCGGTGGCGCAAGTGTCCGCGGCCGAGCGTGCGGCGCTGGAACTCGCGGCGCGGCGCATCCGCACCTATCACGAGCGCCAGATCCCCGCGGACGCGCAATGGACCGACTTAAGCGGCGCAGAGCTCGGCTGGCGCTGGACGCCGGTGGCGGCGGCGGGGCTCTACGTTCCGGGCGGCACCGCGTCCTATCCCTCTTCGGTCTTGATGAACGCGATCCCGGCGCGGGTCGCAGGCGTGGGCCGGCTGGTGATCTGCGCGCCGACGCCGGGGGGAGAAGCCAACCCGCTGGTGCTGCTGGCCGCAAGGCTCGCCGGTGTCGAGACCGTCTACCGCATCGGCGGCGCGCAGGCGATCGCGGCGCTGGCCTACGGGACCGCGACCATCGCGCCCGTCGACAAGGTCACCGGGCCCGGCAACGCCTGGGTGGCGGCGGCCAAGCGCCTCGTCTTCGGGCGCGTCGGCATCGACATGATCGCCGGTCCTTCGGAGGTGCTGATCCTCGCGGATGCGGACAACGATCCCGACTGGCTGGCGCTCGACCTTCTGGCGCAGGCCGAGCACGACACGGCGGCGCAGGCGATCCTCGTCACCGACGACGAAGCGCTCGGGCAGGCTGTCCTCGCGTCGGTCGAACGCCGGCTCGAGCATCTGGAGCGGCGCGAGATCGCGGCGGCGAGCTGGCGCGACCACGGGGCGGTGATCACGGTGGCGCATTGGGACGAGGCGGTGGCGCTCGCCGACCGGATCGCGCCCGAGCACCTCCAGCTTTGTACCGCGGAGGCCGAGGGGCTCGCTGCCCGAATTCGCAACGCTGGCGCGATCTTTCTGGGCGCACTCACGCCAGAGGCGATCGGCGATTACGTCGGCGGGCCGAACCACGTGCTGCCGACGACGGGGGCGGCGCGTTTCGCCTCCGGCCTCTCGGTGCTCGACTTCATGAAGCGCACGACGCTCGCGCGCATGACACCGGCGTCCCTCGCCCAGATCGGCCCCGCCGCCGAGACGCTGGCCCGCTCCGAGCGGCTCGAGGCGCATGCGCTGTCGGTCCGCGCCCGGCTCGACCGTCTGAACCAGGAGTGACCGGAATGCAGGACGAGCGCCCCATCGACCGGTTGAGCGAGGTCACGCTCGACGAGACCGGCCTCGCCGCCGCAACCCCGGAGATCGAGCAGGAGCGCCGGGTGGCGATCTTCGACCTGCTCGAGGAAAACCGCTTCGCGCTGCCCGCGCGCGAGGGGCGCGCCGCCCCCCCCGGCCCCTACCGGCTGACACTCGCGATCCGCGACGGGCGGCTGGTGTTCGAGCTCGCGACCGAAGGCGGCGCGCAGGCGGGGTCGTTCCACCAGTCGCTCACGCCGTTCCGCCAGGTGGTCAAGGACTACTTCCAGATCTGCGAGAGCTATTTCGACGCGGTCAAGCGCCTGCCCGCCGCCCAGATCGAGGCGATCGACATGGGGCGCCGGGGCATCCACAACGAGGGCAGCCGCATCCTGATGGAGCGCCTCGACGGCAAGGTCGAGACCGACATGGCCACGGCCAGGCGGCTGTTCACCCTGATCTGCGTGCTGCACTTCAAGGGTTGAGCGGTGTCGGGCGCGGCGCAATCGGTGCTGTTCTGCTGCGACTACAACGCCGTGCGCTCGCCGATGGCCGAAGGCATCATGAAGAAGTTCTACGGCACGCGGATCTATGTGCAGAGCGCCGGCGTGAAGAACGACCTCGAGGTGGACGGCTTCTCGGTGGCGGTCTGCGCCGAGATGGGGGTGGTGCTCGACCGGCACCGGGTCCGCACCTTCCATCAGATGGAGGAATGGGGCGACCGGATCGAGAGCTACGACCTGATCGTGGCGCTCTCGCCCGCGGCCCAGCGCCAGGCGCAGGAATACACCCGCTTTCACGCCATCGACGTCGATTACTGGCCGATCTTCGATCCCTCCGGCTTGGGCGAGACCCGCGAGGACAAGCTCCGCGCCTATCGCCAGGCCCGCGACCAGATCACTGCGCGCATCCTCGCCCGTTTCGGCCAGCCCGACGCCGTCGATCCCGCCGAGCCGTCGTGAGCCGTCTTGCTCGCGCGCGACTTTAACCTAGGTTGCCAAAACGTTAAAACATATCGATTTTTTTAACGATAACAATGGACGAATCCGGCTTTCACAGTGAAAGGTCTTGATTTTTCACGCACCACCCTCGGACCGGCTCGCCGGAATCAGCTTGAACCCCCTGCGCTTTGCCGTCATTTTCCGCGCGCGTGCGACGGGACCCTTTCCCGCGGGCACGAGAGACCGCAACCGGAGACACCATGGCCAAGGAAGAGCT